>CAMAYU010000041.1 GCA_945862235.1 Schlesneria paludicola DSM 18645 | reverse complement strand
GAGTCTTCGAGACGCACCTTTCTCGCTTTGTTTTGGTGCGTCTCGAAGACTCGACGACACCCTACGCTGAAAACGGCGATGGCCCTGTTGCGTGCGCGGAGTCGGTTGCCGGTCTGTACAGCCGCCGTTATCGTTCCCGCTCCTTTGGCCGGGCGGGAAATCCGCCGGTTGATCCGCGTCGGACGGGCACTCTTGCCAGTTGGTTTTCGCAAAAACACTCGGGCAAGATTGCCCGTTCCAGAGTCTGTCAATTCCGTGTTCAGCACACTTCGAGGAGCAGCAGCGTGACGGAGCGAGTGGTCATTATTGGGTCCGGCCCTGCCGGATGGTCGGCTGCGATTTATGCGTCACGAGCGAACCTCGAACCGCTCGTGTTTGAAGGTGCTCTCACCGAAGAGAACCGGATGCGCGGAACGTTGCCGCTCGGACAGCTCTCCCTCACGACCGAGGTCGAGAACTATCCCGGCTTCCCCGGCGGCAATCTGACTCAGTACTTGGAGACCGCACTGCCCGAGTCTCAACGCCAGTTCATGGCACCTCACGGCGGTCACGGTGTGACTGGTCCCGAGTTGATGGAGCTGATGCGGCAACAGGCCAAGAACTTCGGCACGCGGGTCATCACCGACGATGTTCTTGAAGTCGATCTCTCCGTGAATCCGTTCCGGATCCAGCCGCTCGACGGCGAAGCGATCACCGCACACTCGATCATCATCGCGACAGGCGCGCGAGCGAACTATCTCGGCCTGCCGTCCGAAGAGAAGTTCAAAAACTTCGGCGTCTCAGCATGTGCCGTCTGCGACGGGGCGTTGCCTCGGTTCCGCAACAAGCCGCTGGTTGTTGTTGGCGGCGGTGACAGTGCGATGGAAGAGGCGAGCTATCTCACCAAGTTTGCTTCGACCGTGTATCTCGTTCACCGACGCGGCGAGTTCCGCGCGAGCAAGATCATGGCCCAGCGCGTGATCGACAATCCGAAGATCACTGTGAAATGGTTCTCGGGCGTGGAAGAAGTCCTCGGAGACGAGAAGCTGGGAGTCACCGGTGTCCGCTTGAAGAACCTGCAAACGGGAGCGACGGAAGATCTCGCCGCGTCGGGGATGTTCTGTGCGATCGGTCACTCGCCCAACACCGACTTCTTGAAGGGACAGATCGCCACCGACGACAAAGGCTATGTCGTCTACTCGCAACCGTTCCGCACGAACACCAGCGTCGATGGCGTCTTCGCGGCGGGCGACGTGGCCGACAGCTATTACCGCCAAGCGATCACCTCCGCCGGAACCGGCTGCATGGCGGCTCTCGATGCGGAACGCTGGCTCGCAGGGCAGGGCGTGCATTAGGAATGCCCGAATGCCCCCCCCCCACTGGGCTTGTCCCGGTGGATTCAGGTTTTTGCACTACGTTGGTGATTCATCTGATTTTGTGATTCCAATGAACTAGAGACGCGAGTAGTGCAAAAACCCGCGAGCCACCGGCGCAAGCCCGGTGGAGTCGCGAGTTTCAGGATTTGGGCGAGCGGCCTCGTATTACCTTCACAAGTACTCGCTCAATCCGCGTCGTTTGAGTTCCGCGACCAGTTGCTTGATCGAGTCCTCGTTCCGCTTGTCAGCGACCAGCGTTGCGGTCGGAGTGTGAACGACGATCAAGTCCTTCACGCCGACGAGCGCGATCAGGTGATCGTCTGTGGACCGCGCGATGCAGCCGGAGGAATCGACTTCGCAGACGAGTCCCTCGACGGTGTTGCCGTTGCCACCCGGTTGCATCAGTCGTGGCAGTGCCTGCCAACTGCCGACATCGTCCCACTCGAATGGTGCCTCCAACACGCAGACGTGCGAGGTCTTTTCGAGGACCGCGTAGTCGATGGAGATCGACGGCATCTGCGGGAACTCCGTCTCCAACAGCTCGGCCCACTCGGGCGAACCGATGGCCGAACGCAGTCGGTTCAACCGTTGAGTGATCTCCGGCGCGAACGTTGCCAGCGCGTCGAGAATCGCCTGAGCACGCCAAACAAAAATACCGCAGTTCCAGTAGTACTCGCCCGACGCGGCATACCGCGCGGCGGTCAGTTGGTTCGGCTTCTCTTGAAAGCTGAGGACTCGAAACGTGGGCCAACCTGTGACCGACTCTTCGCCCGCAGAACTCGTTGAACCAGCGGCCGTCGCCGTCATCCGCACCGGCTCACCACGTTGGATGTAGCCGAACCCGGTCGCGGGATAAGTCGGTTCGATCCCGAACAGGACCAGCGAACAAGGCTCACGCTCGACGAGTGCCTCGGCCTCTCGCACCGCCTGCTGAAACATGGCGATCGGCTGAATGACGTGATCGGCGGGCATCACGAGCATCGTGGCCTCGGGATCAATGGCGAGGAGTTGAATCGCCGCCAACCCGATGCATGGCGCGGTGTTCCGTCCGCATGGTTCGAGCAAAATGCGCGAGGCCGCGATGTCGGGGAGTTGCCTCCCCGCCTCAACGGCGTGTTCCGCGTTGGCCACGACCCATGTCCGCTCGACCGGCACGACAGGCGGACAGCGCCCCACCGTGTCTTGCAGCAGCGAGTTCGTTCCCGTGAACGTCAGAAACTGCTTCGGATGCCGTTTGCGACTCTGCGGCCAGAAACGAGTCCCGCTCCCACCCGCCATGATGACTGCATGCAGCATTGATCGACCTTATCGAGGTAACACAGAACCCTGAGCAAAAGACAGAATGATGGATCACAAAATGATGAAAATCAGACGAGGCTCAATCAGCGACGACGGGTATTCGTGAGGCTCAAGTCCATCTCACGACACTACCGTTGCTCATTGAATTCACGTCACGGCCGTTGTCCTCCATTCGCGCTCCCCTCGATTCGCGCGGATGATTTCCGCGCGAATCGAGGAGAGCGCGAATGGAAGAAGGCAGACCAAGGCGCACCGACGAATTCGTGACTCGAAGAAGCCGCACGAGGCCCGCCTTCATCATTCTGCGCCCCATCATTTTGTCTTTCTCATCCCGCCTTATTGAAGCCGTCCGCGAACGTGTTCCACGATCTCGCTGATCGGAACGCGGACTTGTTCGAGCGTGTCGCGATCGCGGATCGTCACGGTATCTCGCTTGGCAGCTTCGCCCGCCATCGTGTCGCCATCGACGGTGATGCAAAACGGCGTGCCGATCTCGTCCATGCGGCGATAACGGCGACCGATCGCGGCTTGCTGGTCGTACTCGACGGCGATGCCGGCTTTCTTGAACGCTCGGTAAATCTCGGCGGCCTTGTCGGGTTGGCCGTCCTTCTTCGTGAGCGGGAAGACGGCGACCTTCACGGGAGCCAACTTCGGGTGGAACTTCAAGACAAGTCGCTCCTGCATCACGCCCTTGTCGTCCGGTTGCTGATCTTCGTGATACGACTCGCAGAGGAACGCGAGCGTGGCGCGGTCGCATCCGGCGGCTGGCTCGATCACGTGCGGCAGGTAGCGTTCGCGAGCCTGTTCATCGAAGTAGCTCAAATCGCGACCGCTGCCGACGTACTTCGGCTTGCCGTCGGGACCGGTCTCGACGACCAACTGCCCGTCCTGCTTGCAGAGCTTCCCTTCGGAGTGCGATCGCAGGTCGAAGTCACCGCGATGCGCGACCCCTTCCAACTCACCGAACGATCCCGCTTCGAGGAACGGGAAGGCGTATTCGAGGTCCGCCGTGCCGACCGAGTAGTGAGCCAACTCTTCCTTGGCGTGCTCGCGCAGGATGAGGTTGCTCGTCGAGATGCCGTGGTTGATGTACCAGTTGTAGCGCCGGTCGCGCCAGTATTGGTACCACGCGAACGATTGAGTCGGATGGCAGAAGAACTCCATCTCCATCTGCTCGAACTCGCGCGAACGGAACGTGAAGTTGCGCGGAGTGATCTCGTTGCGGAAGCTCTTCCCGATCTGAGCGACGCCGAAGGGAATCTTCACACGGCTCGAATCGCAGATGTTCTTGAAGTTGACGAACATCCCCTGCGCGGTCTCGGGACGGAGGAACGCCATGTTCTCTTCGCTCCGCACGGCACCGGTGTAGGTCTCGAACATCAGATTGAAGTCACGCGGTTCGGTGAGCTGACACTTGTCGTGCTGGCCCGGCGTCTTCGAGGGCTTGAGCGGACACTCGCTCGTTGAAATATGGTCGGCGCGAAAGCGGCCTTTGCACTCGCGGCAGTCGATCAACTTGTCCGCGAACAGGTCGTAGTGGCCCGAGACCTTCCAGACCTGCGGGTGCATCACGATCGACGATTCGAGCCCAACCATGTCGTAACTCGACGGCGCGCCGGGAAGCGTCGAGACTTCATCATGCGACGTAATCATGTCGGCCCACCACGCTTGGCGGACGTTGCGTTTCAGTTCGACACCGAGCGGCCCGTAGTCCCAGAAGCCGTTCAGCCCGCCGTAAATTTCCGACGATTGAAATACAAACCCGCGCCGTTTGGCGAGAGCCACGATCTTATCCATACGATTTTCGACAGCCATGTCGGAGAGCCTTTCGGAACGGAAGAAGAAGTCAGGAGTCAGGAGTTGGTGAGGTGATCGTGATGGACTTGGTGGACTTGTCGTACTCAGGGACGAAGTTGAACAGGTCATAGGTAGCGGCGCGAGTGATCTGCTCGCCAAAGCCCAGTCGGAGGCAGTTGCGTCCACCGCGACTCATTTGAAGCGCTTCGTCAATCGCTTCGGGATCGTCGTCCACGGGAGCCGCCGCGCGGAACCAATAGTGGTCGAGGGCCAGTTGCGTTTGATCGTCGTCGCAATTGAAGTCATCACCGACGCCGAACTCATCGGCCCAGACCTGCAACCGGTGGCAAATCCCTCCCGCACAGAGGACATCTTCCAACGAGACTCGCCCCATCGTCCCCGCGCAGATCAGATGAATCGGTCGCGTATCGGCGACGAGCAGATTCACGACCGCTTGCAGGTTCACGAACGAGCCGATCAGGATGCGATCGGCTTCTTGAGCGTGCAGCAAAGCCCGAGTTCCATTCGACGTGGTAAACACGACCGACTTGTCCGCCACGACCTCCGCCGTGTACGCGAACGGGTTGTTGTCGAGATCGAAGCCGTCAATGAGCAGCCCCTCACGCTCGCCCCCCAACAGCACCGTCCCCGTTGGAAAACCACTCGCCAGCGACTTCGCTTCGCCCACTTCGCCCACCGGATAAACGGCCTTCGCCCCGGCCGCCAGCGCGTGAACGAGGGTTGTTGAGGCCCGCAGAATGTCCAAGACGACGGCGATTCCGCCTCGAACTTCCTCCGGCTCAAACAGCTTCGGCAACAGATGCACTTTCACTTCGCGAGTCATGCGGCGGATGATAGGAAAAGGCCACACTGCCTGCCAGCAATGCTTTTCGAGACCAATGAGACACACGCTTTGACTTCGTGCAGGTGCGGCGTTGTAATCCCTCGCGGTTCGGCGGGTCTTAGCGAACGGAGTCTGGAATGAATCGAGTCTGGCGGGTGGCGGCGCATGATGTCGCGCGGGTGCGAGAAATGAGCGCGAAGCTGCGGGTCTCGCCGTTTTTGGCTCAGGTGATTCTGGCGCGCGGGGCCGCGACGACTGAAGCCGGGGCGGCGTTCCTCGCGAAGAAATTGACCGACCTGCACGATCCCGAGACTCTGCCGGGCGTGTCGCAAGCAGCGGATCGGATCGTCGCGGCGGTGCAGGCGGGGCGGCGAGTCACCGTGTATGGCGACTACGATGTGGACGGCGTGACCTCGACCAGTCTGCTCTGGCACTGCCTGCAACTGACCGGCGCGAACGTTGATTACTACATCCCGAGTCGGCTCGAAGAGGGCTACGGCCTGAACTGCGACGCGCTACGGCAGCTTCACTCGGAAGACCCGACGCGGCTGGTCGTGAGCGTCGATTGCGGCATCACCAGTTGCAAAGAGGCGGCGGTCGCGAAGGAGATCGGATTGGAACTGATCATCACCGATCATCACCAGTTCGATGAGACGTTGCCCGAATCGACGATCCTCGTTCATCCGCGTCTGCCGGGAAGCTATCCGTTTGGCGAACTGTGTGGCGTCGGGGTCGCCTTCAAGCTGGCGTGGGCGATCTGCGCGAGACTCGGCGACGGCAAGAGGGCGTCACCGAAGATGCGCGAGTTCCTGCTCAGCGCGATTGGCCTCGCCGCGATGGGGACCATTGCCGACGTGGTGCCGCTGGTCGATGAGAACCGCATCCTCGTTCACTTCGGGCTGGCGAGTCTGGTCGAGCGATCAAACCCCGGTCTGAAGGCGTTGCTGCGCATTGCCGGTCTGACGGATCGCACGTCTCTACAAGCCGAGGACGTGTCGTTCGCTCTCGCGCCGCGCATCAACGCGGCGGGGCGACTCGGTCAGGCGCGGCTCGCGGTGGAACTGCTGACCACGAGTGATGTCGAACGAGCCAACGCACTGGCGACGTATCTCGATGAACTCAATCGCAATCGGCAGACGGTCGAGCGGCGAATGCTCAAGCAGGCGAAGGAACTCGTCGCGGAGAAGCCCGAGTGGGAAGGGGACCGCGCGTTGGTGTTGTCTCATCCCGACTGGCACGCGGGCGTGATCGGTATCGTCGCCAGTCGCGTGGCCGAGCACTATCAGAAGCCGACGGTGATGATCGCAATGAACGGCGTACACGGTCTCGCACAGGGGAGCTGCCGGTCGTTCGCGGGTTTCAATCTGCATGCCGGTCTGACGGCGTGTCGGCACTTGCTCGTCAGCTTCGGCGGACACCATGCCGCTGCCGGATTGAAGATTCAGCCCGACGGGATCGATCCGTTCCGCACTGCTTTCAGTCAATTCGTCGCCGACAACCACGACGTGCTGCCGGGAACGGCCGAACAACTCGTCGATGCCGAAGTCCGGCTGGCGGACCTCACGGTGAAGTCGATCAACGAACTCGAACTGCTCGGCCCGTTCGGTGCTGAAAACCGACGACCGGTCTTCGTCGCGTCGCACTGCGAATTGGCCGGTGCCCCAAAGAAGATGGGCGAGGGCGAACGTCATCTCTCACTGCAAGTCCGCCACTTCGGCGTCACGATGCGCGGCATCGCGTTCGGCAAAGGAGAATGGGCCGATGAGATCGCCGCCGTGAACGGCCCGATCTCGATCTGTTTCCAACCGACGATCAACCGCTTCCGAGGCCGCGAGAGTGTCGAGTTCCATTTGATTGATTGGCAGCCGACCCCGACGGCTTCGTGAGCTGCCGAAGCGACGGCAATGAAGTTTGAGAACGCGATATGTGATGCTTGAGAACGCGATGATCGTGCGACTCTCGGGCGTCAGCCCTCTTGGTATTTCTGAGCGGGGCGGCGTCAGCCCCCCGGTTCTGCGCTGATCGAAGAGGGGGCTGACGCCCAAGAGCCAGGGGGCTGACGCCGCGCCGCTCGGAGTTCATCAGAACGAACGGCCACTTCCTTCACACGTCCAGGACACCTTCGGCCATGCACCCTGTTCGACTCGGACCGTATGTGATCGACCGTAAGATCGGTGCGGGAGGCATGGGGAACGTCTATCTCGGCAAGCACGGTGAGACGGGTCAGGTCGCAGCGATCAAGGAGTTGCCCGCATCGCTCGCAAGGGAAGAGGGCTTTGTCCTGCGTTTCAATCGCGAAATCGAGGCGATGCGCAAGCTCGACAACCCGCACATCGTCAAGCTCTTCGAGGCGGGGACGGACAACGACGAGACCTACTTTTACGCGATGGAGTACGTCGAGGGAGAGACGCTCACGGCACTGTTGCGGCGCGAACGACGCATTCCGTGGAAGGAGACGATTCGGCTCGGTATCCAGATGTGTGCGGGCCTGAAGCACGCGCACGATTCGGGCGTCGTCCATCGTGATCTCAAGCCATCGAACTTGCTGCTCGACAAAGATGGGAATCTGAAGCTGACCGACTTTGGCGTCGCTCAAGTCTTCGCGGCCGACCGCCTGACCATGACCGGTGCGATTCTCGGCACGGCCGAGTTCATGCCGCCCGAACAGGTCGAAGGAAGACGCACGGATCGCCGCAGCGACCTCTACGCGCTGGGGGCGGTTCTTTACACGATGCTCGTCGGCCAGCCGCCGTTCAGTGGCGGAACCGCCGCCGAGATCATGCAGAAGCAACGCTTCGGCCGCTTCGATCCGCCACGCAACTACGTTCCCGAAATCCCATCATGGCTCGACGACATTGTCTGCCAGTTGCTCGAAAAGGATCCCGAGAAACGCCTGCCCGATGCATTCGTCGTCTCAAAACGCCTGAACGAAGTGCTGCGAAAGATGGAGTTGAAGCAGTCGGTCGTCGTGGCACAATCTTCGCCGGACAGCGAGACTCGTGCAGACATCCCGCTCGCGCCGCAACGCGCCATCGGTGCGACGTTCATGCGCGACTTCATGAAGGCACAGCTCTCGGAGCAGGAGCCGGACTCGCTCTGGGAACGCTTCTTCAACAACACATGGGTGCTGATCGGCCTGCTGATGATGGTCTTGGTCGGCATCGTCTTGTTCTGGCCGGATGACTCGGATCGCCGGACGCAACAATCGCGAGCCATCTCCGAACCCGAACGCATCGTCCAGATCGCCCGCAGCCGCAAGAAGGGGGGGGACTTGGCGGGAGCCAAACAACTGCTCGACGCCCTGCGACCTCTGATCGACAACGATGAACGTCATCTCAGTACGCTGCGCGCCGTCGATAGCCTGTTGGCCTCGATCCGCGACCAACGTGCCAGCAATCCGCGCGCGTTCATCCGCGAAGCTCTCGACAGGGCCGCGAAGTTGGAAGTTGAAGAACCCGAGCAAGCGAAGACCATCTGGTTGGGAATTATGGACCTCTACGACAACGATTCGGCCCTGCGCGAGCTTGTCGAAGAGGCCCGTAGGAAACTGGAAGTCTCACGCACATCGGACCCGAAGGCGGGGGTCGAAGACCGCCCTGATTGACGACGTTGTGCGGGGAGTGTGGCAGAGAGTGCAAAGTGAGAAGTGAGAAGTGCAAAGTGAAAATGCCCCTCGTCGGATCTTACTTTGCACTGATCACTTTTCACTTCGCACCGATTTCACAGCCCGCCCCTTCTCGCGAATAACAATACCGCCGCGCAATGCTGCACACCGCCTCCCGGAGACCGTCCATTGATGTTCCGCTTTGCCGCTCAGAATCTGCTCAGTCGGCCCGTCCGGTCGCTGCTCGCGTTGCTCGGGTTGACGGTCGCCATCACCGGCATGGTCGGCCTGTTCTCAATCGCCTCCGGCATCGACGACACCGTGAGCCAAACGTTCGGGCGCATCCGAGGTCTCGCAGTGATGCAGCCCGGCGCGCCGATCCCGCTCTTCTCGCGGCTTCCCGCATCGTGGGCCGATGAGATCGCGCAGCAAAAAGGAGTCGGCGTCGTCAGGCGCGAAGTTTGGGTCCGGGCGCAGTTGGTCGATGGCAAGCCCACATTTTCTCCGCCACGTTTTCTGTTTGGCACCGACATCGAACGCACACTGGCCCTGAAGGAAGCGGTCTACCGCGACGACATCCGCAGCGGTCGGTTTCTCAATCTCGAAGATCGCGGGACATTCCATTGCGTGGTGAGCCAGTCGATTGCCGATGCCCTACAAAAAAAAGTCGGCGATCCGCTGCGAGTCGATGGCCACGACCTGACCATCGTCGGGATCTATCACTGCGGCTCATTGCTGCTCGACGTAGCCATCGTGCTCGACGGAGCCGCCGCGCGGACGATCGGCAACTTCGAGGAAAACCTCGTCACCTCGATCTACTTTGAACCCGACGGCACGGTCCCCAACGCGAAGCTCATCGAACAAGTGCAGGCGCTGTTTCGCGGACGCAAGACGGACGCTTGGCGCACCGGCGGCCTAGCGGCGCTCACGGGAGGCGGCTCGCTCGACCTGATGAGTGTCGCGGCGAAGCTCATGCAAACAGCACCGGCCAATGCTGACCAGCAGAGCAGAGCAGGGGCCACCGACACAAAAACCGACGATGAACATCCTCCGGCCGCTCTCGAAGAGACCGTGGAAATCCGTTCGGCCCAAGATTGGGGCGAGAAGATCAGCGAACTGAGCGGCGATCTCGACATCTTTCTGGGATTGATGACGGCGATCGGAGTCCTCATCGCGCTCCTCAGCATTCTCAACACGATGCTGATGAGTGTCGCCGAGCGGATGATCGAGTTCGGCGTGCTGCGTGCCAACGGCTGGTCATCGTGGGATGTGTTGCGACTGATCACATGGGAAAGCGCGCTGCTCGGCATCATGGGCGGAGTCCTCGGCTGTGCGAGCGGTTGCCTCGTCGTGCAGGTTGTGAACTGGACCTTCCCGACCAAAGTCCACCTGTTCGCCAGCCCGAGCCTCCTGCTGTTCAGCCTCGTCTTCAGCACACTGCTCGGCATGAGCGGCGGTCTCTACCCCGCCTTCTGGGCCGTCCGCATGTCCCCGATGGAAGCGATCCGCCGCGGATGAGCTGGTCGTTCATTCGCCCAAATTTGAGTCATTCAACCGCGTACGCCCCGCGCGTCGATGGGCGAACAGGCTCAAACGTCACTCGACGCGCGGGGTGTTGCCCACGCGGTTAAACGACGTACTTCCTCCGGTACGACACCTCATTAACGACACAAGCCCGGTCTGTCGCCAGACCGGGCTTGTGTGACTGCACGCGGACTCATCGAGCGGTGGCACACCGCTCGCGGTTACTTGTTCTTCTTAGCCTTGGGGAGCTTGTAGTGTTCCTGTTGGTCGGTCGTCAGCAGACCGTGAAGCTTCTCGCGGATCGAACCTTGCAGCTTGGTCAGTTCGGGCTTCACTTCGTCTTGAGCCTTCTTCTGATCGTCGGTCAGAGCGACCGCCGCATCGACCGCCGACTGAAGGTCTTTCCCCTTCTTACCGTCTGCGCGAGCCTTGTCTACCGCTTCCTTCCGAGTCTTCTTCTGATCGGCCGTCAGCGTGTCGTCCATCTTCTTCGTCAGTTCGGCCAGCTTGGGGCCGTGTTCCTTCTTGATCTCTTCGAGCTTCGTCTTCTGATCGTCGGTCAGAGTGATCTCTTTGGGGAGCGTGAAGATTTGCTGACCGGCAGCCATCCCAGCCTTCTTCTTGCCCTTCTCCTTCTGAGCAGCGGCATCGCCGACGAAGGCGGTCCCCGTCAGACAGGCAGCCAAACCCAACGTCATCACGGTGCGAAATAGTCCGTTCATCGAATCTCCTTTGATGTGTGTCGTAGCCATTGCTCGTCGAGGGAAGGTTGTCCGAAGTCCGGCTTTTCCTAAAGCCGGACTTCACGTTCTGAGCTGATTCGGATTCGGTGTGAAATCACTTCCCGGCTTGCGCCGTGTTCCCTCCCCTCGGTGGGAAGGGTTAGGGAGGGGGGCGAGTGGCAAATCGACTTGACCATCCTCCCCTCTCCCCGGCCCTCCCCGCCGAGAGGAGGGAGGATACGCGAGGAATGTGGGAAGTTGTTTCGAGTCGGTTCCTTAGCGCCTCACTTCACGCAAACAACTCGGGAATGATCTCGCCATCGCGGACGATCATCACCGGGCGACCGATGTTGGTCTGGTATTCCTTGTGACAGTCGATGCCGAGGTTGTGATAGAACGACGCGGCGACGTGATCGGGCTTGAAGCCGTCTCCCGCTGGACCTTGAGCCTTGTCGTCGGAGGCTCCCAAGACTTGACCCGGCTTGACGCCGCCCCCTGCCATCAGCATGAACATCGCGCGGGCATAGTGATCGCGGCCGTTGCGTTGCGTGTTGATCTTCGGCGTGCGGCCGAACTCGCCCGTGACGTAAACGCACGTCGAAGCAAGCAGCCCCTTCTGGGCGAGGCCACCGAGCAACGCAGCCAGACCTTCATCGAACGGCGGCAACTGCTTCGTCTTCAAACGGACCCAGTTGTCGTTGTGAGTGTCCCAGCCGCCATAGTTGATCGTCACGAACCGGACACCCGATTCGACGAGTCGCGACGCGAGCAAACAGCTCTGGCCGAAACCAGTCACACCGAACGGAGCAGCATACGACGGCGATTCTTTACTTACATCGAATGCCTCGCGCGAACGAGACGACGTGATCATCGAGTAGGCCTGATCGCCGAAGCGGTCCAAGCCATCGAGCAACTGGCTGTCCTTCTCGACCGCCTTGAAGGTCGTGTCGAGGTCTTCGAGCAGCGTGCGACGTTTCTCGACATCAGCCACCGTCAGGCCGTTCCCAAGCGTGACACCGCGCACTCCGAACGGTTGACCGGCGGTCGGCGTCTTGCCGGTCGAAAGGGCTGCGTAGCGAACACCCAAGTAGCCCGCCTTCTGCGGTGAGTTCGGGACCGCGACGAACTGCGGCAGGTCTTCGAGTCCGCCGAGTTCCTTCGTGACAACCGCGCCGTAGCCGGGGAACTCGATCGACGGAATCGGGCGGTTGCCAGTGTTCACGTATTGCGAACCGAGTTCGTGAGCGGCCAGCGTGTGCGTGACACCACGCAGAATGGCGAACTTGTCCATCTGCTGAGCCAGCTTCGGCAGATGCTCACTGATTTCGATGCCACTGACGTTCGTCTGGATCGGATTGAACTCGCCCCGGAATTCAGCGGGAGCGTTCGGCTTGAGGTCGAACGTGTCCATGTGCGACGGCCCGCCGCCCAGATTGATGAAGATGGCCGAAGTCGCCTTCGCCTCTTTCTTCACTTCTCCGGCATGAGACAGCCGCAGGTAGTTCGACAGCGTGAGAGCCGAAGCGCCGAGCACACCCACCTTCAAAAAGTCGCGACGAGCAACACCATCACAAGTTCGATGCAGAGCCATAATTCAGTCCCTTTCGTAGGAATTAGATTGGTTTGTAAACAGTGTTGTAGGGTGCGTTGAGTCTCCGAAACGCACCCTCTTTCGTTGCTGTCATGTTTGTCCAGTGCGTTTCGCAGACTCAACGCACCCTACTCGCTAATCGCTTTTCAGTGATTGACGATGAACTCCTTGGTGTTGATGAGCGCCCAGAGCAGGTCCTTCGTACCGCGAGCCGGATCGCCCGTTTCCTCGAAGTACTTGGCAGCTCGCTCCGACTCGGCGGTCGTCGGCAGTCGGCTGAGTGACCGCAAGTAGGCTTGTCGAATCACGGCCTTCGCGTCGAACTCGACCACCGGCGATGGCTTCGGCTCGGCGATGAGAACCTTCGCCACGTCCGCTTCACGCTTGGCCAGTTCCTTCTTCATCGCTTCAACCCGAGCGGGTTTGAGGTCGTTCTTCTCCGCCTTGGTCAATTGCTGCTTCAGCTTCTCGACGCTCGCTTCCGCCAGCTTTCGCTCCTGACGCTTCTTGAGAATTTGATCGGCTTCCTTGGCGTCCTTGGCAGGATCGCCTCGCTTCGTAATCTGATCGACCCATTTCCCCTTCTGGCCGATCATGTCCAAAACTTCTTGGTCGTTCTGGAGGAAGACGGTTTGCAAGAGGCTCGCTTCGGTCGAGCGATCGCACTCGCAATTACTGTCGCGGATGGAGCGGCCGAAGATCGACAGAGCGTAGTTGCTCTTGCCCTTCCCGTTGCCGTTCGCGTTGTACGAAACATACGGATCGGCAATCGACCGGCCTCGAACGCTCGTTTGCCACTTGGCGGCTTCAAAGTCACTCATCGTCGCCAAGCTGACGGCATCGTAGGCGACTTCGGCGGGCAACCGACGAGGAACGGCACGGGCGAAATTGTGTTCGTCGTGAAGGTTGGTGTCGTTGGGTTGGAAGCTGAGTTGATACGTCCGGCTGTTGGCGATCTCGCGATGGAGCCACTTCAAGTTGTAGCCGCTTTCGACGAATGCCTCGGTCAGATAGTCGAGCAGGGCATCGTTGCTGGGCGGGTTCGCCAAGCTGAGGTCATCGGTCGGTTCGACGATTCCCACGTTGAAGTAGCCTGACCAGATGCGGTTCACGATGGCTCGGGCGAAGTACGGGTTGTCCTTGTCACGCAGCCAAGTCATGAGAGCCTGACGCGGGTCTTCCATGTCTCCGATTTGAACTTCTTCGCCTCCCAAAATCTTGGCCGTTCGGCCTGCCACAACCTGAGGGCGTTTGGCGTTGGGCTTGTCTTTGTTCGGCTTGCGATCGGGCTGCTTGGCTTGGCGGGCAGGTGCGGGGACATGCAGTTCATTGAACGGCACAACCTCACCCTTGTTGAGATGTTCCAACAACACTTTTCGCAAATCCTGTCCACCCTGCTTCTTCTTCATTTCGTCAGGATCAACATCAATCTTGGCGAGGATCGCCTTCTCTTCGGCCCCCGTTCCTGGTGCGCTCCGGTACTGAAGGCGACCGAAGAACTCTTTGAAGCGATCGAAGTCGTCCTTCGTCCACTGGTCGAACGGGTGCTTGTGGCACTGGGCACACTGGATGCGAATGCCCATGAACGTGTAAGCAAAGCCCAGCGCCCGCTCTTCCGGCTTCTGAAATTCACGACGCACCCAGAAAGTCGAGAGCGAAGGCTGGTCGGCGAAGTGTCCCTTTGCATCCTTGTGGTAGTAGCTGCTCATCCGCTCACAGTATTCGGTGTAAGACTCGTCTTCCGCACGACTGACGGCGAGGATGATTCCTTCCATCATGTCGTCATAAGGCATGTTCTGTTCGACGCGGACGCGGAGCCATTCGTACCAGTCAGACGACATGCGGTCTGTTGAGATTTGTGCCTTCTCAACGTTGTTGAGCTTCCCGGCGTTGTTACCCGTCCAGTCGGCCAAGCGAGTGGCCCACCACGCGGCATAGGCGGGGCGTTCGAGGAGTTCGTCGATCTTCTTGGCCCGCTTGTCGGACGACTGATCGACGAGGAACGCTTCGACTTCGGCAGCGGTCGGTAGAGTCCCGATCATGTCGAGGCTGACTCGGCGGAGGAACTCGGAGTCGGAGGCGAGACCGGACTGAACGATCCCGACCTTGCGAAGCTTTTGCACGACGAGTTCGTCGATCTTGGTTGGTGTTGGAACCGAGGGATAATTCGGGCCGAACTTGGGACCGACGGGGAGCATCACCGGAACGGGGACGACTCCGTTGTCATAGAACGCAACGACGTGTGAGTCGCCGGGGCCGGTTGATGTGGCCAAGCCGTTGTCGTCAATGGTGACGATCGTGTCGTTGTTCGAGCGGAAGCGGCACATCGGCGTCACGTCTTCACGCACACCGGTGGACCAGACGGCGACGGCCTTCAGTTGGAAGGTCTCTCCTTTTTTCTTCGCGACGATTTCGGTCGGCGTGATTTCGAGTCGCACGAATTCGGCCGACTCGCTGGTGACGGGCTTCGCGCCCCCTTCGAGCCATTTCACGAGGACTCGGTGTTGCCAAGTCCCTTCCTTCAGTCGTGTCCCCCCTTCATGCGGCACAACTTGCAACGGCTTCGTCAGCATCAGGCTTTCGTGGATGTTGGCCACGTCGATGCGAGCTGGCTTGTCCTTCTCAGCCTTCGCGAGAGCATCGTGGTCCGACTTGAAGTCGTAACCAAACAGCGACAGCCGGAAGCCACCCTGACCTTGGAACGACCCGTGACAAGCTCGCCCATTGCAACCGAGCTTGCCCATCAGCGGCACAACATGCTGCCGGAAGTCGGGAGTCTCGGTGATCGCTTCGTTCGCGAATCGCTGGTCGATCCGCAGCACGTCTTCAGCGGCCGAGGCCGTTCCAACGCAGATGACTTGCAGGCCGAGTGAGGCCGCGAGTCCCAGAGTCAATCTCTGCCAAGCAGTTCGTTGCATGAGTTCCCTTTCGACTGATGATTCCGCCCCCGGCTGTGTGATCTGGGGCATTGCGGATTTACTTGACGTGCCCGCCAAAAGTCGCCTTCATCGCTCCGCGTGGAGTCAGCCGAGTCACCAGCGACGCGGATACTCGAGAAACAGCTTCATTCCGCGTTCGGCTCTCTTCACGCGGAGCGATGAAGGCGACTTTTGGCGGGCACATTTACTTGTCCATGGACGCTTTCACCGAGGGCTTGGCCGCCCCCTTGTCTTTACTGTTGGCTGTTCGATCGACTGACTTGGCGGCGGCGTGCGCTTCGCCCTTTTTCACCGGCTTGGTTTTGGCCGTGGGCTTACTCGACTGAGCGGATCGCTTCAACGCCGCGAACTCTTTCTCGGCGACCTCATCCAATTTCGTCGCCAGATCGCCGATGGTCTGGTCGAGTTTCTCGACACGCTTCTGCAAGCGATCTCGTTCCGCCTTCCGTTCGGCCAGAGTCAGCTCGACCTTTTCACGCACGGCAACTTTGAGTTCCGCTTCGAGAGCCGGGTTGTCGGACATCGTCAGCCGTGCGGCCATCAACCGGATGCGCGAGTCCATCTTCCAGTGGGCCAACTCAGAATCGTGTTGCGAGACGTTCTTCGATTTGAGCGACGCGAGCCGCTCGACGATCCGGTCCAACTCAACAACCGCCGCGTGATACTCGGTTGGATTGTTCTGCTTGAGATTCGCCAACAACAACGATAGCTCGGGATGGTTCTGCCCCGCGAAGGCGATGGCGACCGCTTCCCGTTCGGCCGTGATCTTCGTCGTCGCATGAGCCTTTGCGCTGGCCGCATTCCGTTCTGACCGGGTCGCCGGGTTCGGCTTGCCACTCGGGATCGACTTCACTTCCGGAGCAGCCGTGTCGTCCGCGAGGACGAGGCGCGACGAACCGACAGCGCAGGCGAACATCAGCCCCGCCACGCCCAACAGATTCAAGCACCGCTTGGATTGAAACACGATCAGTTCTCCTGACGCTCATCGGTCGAATTTCCGGCGGCGTTCGATTGCTCCAATGAGACCGCGGCGAACAGCCAATCGGGAACAGCGACTTCAGTTCCCGATTCAGCCAACTCAACGTCCGCATCGTCGATGTCCAATTCGGCCACTGCGGAACCGGTGCGCCAGAGCGAGACCAACTCGGAAGCCGATCGGTCCACGCGAGCCAATTGAGTCGAAGGCGAACTCGCGGGGCCGAGTGACATCGCGGCAAGCAAAACCGCTGCGGCAGTCGTTGCCCCGGCGAGAACAAGCCACGAACCGCGCGGCGTTGTTTTGAATGAATGAACGGTCGCGTCGGGCAGCACGCGAGGCGGGTTCGTTGCGAAAGCAGGAACGACTGGTGAGTCGGCCACTGCGACTTGAAGAATGAACGTCAACCGAACCGCTGCAGCCACCGCCTCACATACGGCGAGGTCGGTTTCCAAACGTTCCTCGAACGCGAGCAGCTCGCTCTCGGAGAGTTCGCCGAGGACGTACTGAACCGCCAGCCAGTTCAAGGAGTCGCCATTCGGAGTTTGATCAAAAGAACCGGTCATGATTGCGTCTTCTCACGTAGGGTAAGCGTCTCGCTTCCACCACTTCTGCAACTTTTCCATCGCGAGTCTCATGCGAGTCAGCACGGTGCCGAGTGGCACGTTCAACTCGTCTGCGATCACGGCGAAGGTCTTGCCCTCGTACATCCGCTGCCGCACGACGTGTTGTTGGTCGGGAGGCAACTCAGCCAGTAACTCTTTTAATTTCGCGACATCTTCACGTCGCACCAACTCATCGTGAACGGTCTCGTTCGCCAGAAGGGGATCGCGGCGAACCGTGTAATTTTTGAGTGTCTTGCCTTGCAGAGCCTGCCGCCGTCGGAAGGCCATCGCCTCATGAAACCCCACCTTGAACAACCAGCCTTTGATCGTCTCGGCCCGAGCCTCGTGACCCACTTCCATCAGGCGGGCGAATGCGGCTTGAGCCACCTCGTCTGCCGCGTGTCCGTCCCGCAACACTCCGACCAAAAACGCCAACAACTCGCGGGAATGAACCTCGTACAACTCTCGAACGGTTTGGATCGGCAAACGCGCGCGGTGAGCGTCCCCGTCAGGAGGCTGTCCGGTTTCGAGCGGGTCGCCGTCATCGCTCGCCAACGTCCACCCCCGTAACTTTGAAACGCGACGACCGTCAAGATGAGGCTCGCCTCGCGGTTATTCTCGTGAATTTGGTCGCTACAAAAAAAGCCCCAGACACTGCGAAAGCGTCTGGGGCACGAGAATGTCCGGGCTGCAAGGTCACGTCAATCGGGCGAGTCACCGTTTCCGTCAGGCTTTCGCCTTCAAGGCGTCTCGAATTTCCGCCAGTAACTTTTCTGTGGATGTTGGTTCAGGAGGAGCCGCTGGTGCTGCGGCCTCTTCCTTCTTCTTCATCGAGTTCATGGCTTTGACCAGCATGAACACGCAAAAGGCAATGATCAGGAAGTCGAACGTCGTTTGCAGGAAGTTGCCGTAGTTGATTGTGGCGGCATCCAAAGTCTTCTCGACCAGTTCTCCTGCCTTCGCGGGATCAGGGACTTTGATTTTGACGGCGGGAAGGGTGACTTTGAGGTCCGTAAACTTGATGCCCCCCACGATGTATCCAATCGGCGGCATCAAAACATCGGCGACCACCGAGTTCACGATCTTTCCGAACGCCCCTCCCATGATGACGCCGACCGCAAGATCGACGACGTTGCCGCGCTGCACGAATGCCTTGAACTCTTGAACCATGCTCATAGATCGACCTTTCACAAAAACAAAGAACGGTTGTCTGACACAAATCCGTTCGAGCCGTGGCGAGTTAGCCCGAGGAGACTCCAGCACGCCAAGCCTGCATCACGGTGGAGGGCAATCAAAGTTCTTGGATGCGGCTCCCTCAACAATGGACTGATAAACCAAGACTGTTATGCCTCGGGCAACCATTGGAGAAACCTTGATCTGTCGCCCACGGACTCGCCGCAGTCATTTCTGATTCGCAGATCGCGATTACGGAGGCAGCACTCGCCAGGCGTTCGCAGCGATCAGCGCGACTCCGCCGCAGCACCGCTCGCCGTGACAGGGCGCGTTGGACTTGGCAGTGACTTGAGCAGCGTCTGCAGCCGTTCCAAGTCCGCCAGTTCCGCCTCGACCTCCACGTTCGATTGTTCGAGGCATCCCTGCTGAATGGCTCCGAAACCGGGTGACTCCGGCCCATCAAGGGCCGGTTCCCCCGACCCCTTGGTCGCACTCAACAGCGTCGCGCCGATCGGCCGCAATCGCTCGGGACAGGCAAACCGCGCGAGTAGCACGTGCCCCACAAGCTCTAGGCTTGCGCCTGACGCTTGAAGAAACACAACTACGCCATCAGCTGAGACCTGAATCTCTTGAGCCTCGGCCGGGATCGTAATCGGCGGCTGCAGTTCTGCGGATTCACCCGCCACCGACAGACACAAGCGTCGTCGAGAATTGATGACCAGCGCACCGCAGCGGGTAAACGCGGGCTTGCCGTTCACCATGACTTGGAAGAAACCGCCGCCATCAATCGCCAGATCGAGCGACCGGCCCGTCCTGAGCAACTTCCCCGGCCTGATGTCCAACAGGGATGCCGCCAATCGGCAGCCTTCCGCCGGGATCGAATCCTGAGTGGCCGCGAGTTCGTCACCCTCCTCAGTCCCTCCACCCGCCGACGCGCTCCAGTCGATGCCGTAAGCATCGACGAGTTGCCAGCGAACGCGCTGAAAGCCCGGCGTGAAGGAGTTCGCGATGTTGTGCCGCGCGAGCGTCAGCGCTTGCTCGACAGCCGCCGTCGTCGGAGTCCAGTCGAGGAAAGGACGCCGATGCGATTGAGACACCGCTTCGACAGAAACGTGAGGCACCGGAACCTGAACGACGCGAACGGGAGCGGCCACCGGCGCATCGGCCTTGTGCAGCGCGCGCGGCAACGACCGGAGCTGCTTGCGAACTTGGAGCAGGTCGCGCACCACGCCCGCCGGGATCGACTTCAACTCGTCATACCAGATGTCTCGCTCTTCGCGAGATGATCCGGCCAGTTCCTCTTCAATCACACGACGCACCGCGTTGGCATCGACCCCCACCGGAATATGCTCGTCGCTCACCTCCTGCGATTCGGGGAGACTCGGCAGGTCGGAGTCTATTGCCGTCGCGGGGCCGTCGGTCAGCGCCGTCGCATCGTGCGGCGCGAGGACCGTGCGTGGTGGAGCTTGGCTGAACGATTCGTCACGAGATCCCCTTCGCTGTGAGGGGCCATTGTTTGAAGGGCCATTTTCAGACTCATCGTCGCCGCGCACCTGCAGCGCGGGAACGACTTGGCTGGCCCGCGCTGGTCGGTCGAACTCACCAAGATATCTGGGAGTTGTGGCAGACGGGCTCTCATCCGAGGCCAACAAACCACCGGTCGGCAACAATGAGGGAGGCATGAACTGCAACGCGGCGCGCGGCAGTTCAGTGAGATACGGCGTTCCCGGTGTGACCGCTGCAAGGCCGCGTTGCCGCGCCTCGAAGTGCCGCTGGACTGCGAAGTGTCCCGCCACCGAAGCGAGTAACGCGACCGAAACCACTGCGCCCGTATGGCGTGTCCATCCCATCGTCGATTCCTTCCGACGGCCGCTCGTTCTCAATGGCCGTTCATTTTTCTCGGCCACGACGCGATCCGTCCTCCCTGACGAACCCGCATCAACCCGCTCAGATAACTGCTCTGTGCGGGCCGGGACCGTAGTCAAAACCCCCTTTTACGGCAAGCCGCAGTTCAGCCGCTTCGCATCCGCTCGATGCCTCAAAACCGTGCGGAAATCACTCGCTTGAACGGCTCTCGCCCCTGTGAGAACATGCCGCCCCGCTGCTTGCCCGATCAAGACACGATTGACCTCTTGGAACTTGTCCAAGAACAACACCAACCCGCAGCGTAATTCTTGGACAAGTTCTTGGTTCCGCGTTCCGCTCCGCCAACACACACCCACTTCTCAGGAACTGCAAACCAAGATGCCCGAACCACAATCTCCGGCCCCGCTCGTCGGGGTCATCATGGGGAGCAAGTCCGACTGGGAGACGATGCGGCACGCGGCCGACATTCTGACCGAGTTCTCCGTCCCTCACGAATGCCGCGTCGTGTCGGCTCATCGCACGCCCGCGCTCATGAACGAGTACGCCGCGACGGCAGCCGGTCGTGGCTTGCAGGTCATCATCGCGGGAGCAGGTGGAGCGGCCCATCTCCCCGGTATGGTCGCTTCGCAAACGGTGTTGCCCGTCCTCGGAGTGCCGGTGCAGAGCAGGGCACTCGGCGGGATGGACTCGCTCCTCTCGATCGTGCAGATGCCGGGCGGCATCCCGGTCGGCACACTGGCTATCGGAGAGCCCGGTGCCAAAAACGCAGGACTGCTCGCGGTGAGAATCCTCGCCACGACCCGGCCCGAACTCCAAACCCAACTGCACGACTTCCAACAACGCCAAGCCGACCGCGTACTCGGAGACACCCTCCCGTGACACAAGTCCTTCTTCCGGGAGCAACACTCGGTGTCCTCGGCAGCGGCCAGCTCGGCCGCATGTTTGCTATTGCCGCGCGACGGCTGGGCTATCGCGTTCACGTTCTTTCTCCCGACGACGACACTCCCACCGGACAGGTCGCCGATCTCGAAGTGAAAGCCGACTATCTCGACCTTGATCGCGTTGCCGAGTTCGCCCGCAGCGTCTCCGTGGTGACGTTTGAGTTCGAGAACGTTCCCGCCGAAACAACCTCCATCTGCGAACGGTTCGCTCCGGTGAGACCCGCCGGTTCAGTCCTTTTCACCTCGCAAAACCGCCGCCGCGAAAAGACGTACCTCCGCGAGGCCGGTCTCCCCGTCACGCCGTTCGCGTCCGTCGAAAGCGTCGAGCAACTGACGGCTGCACTGAAGGAACTCGGCACACCAGCCGTTCTCAAAACCGCCGACTGGGGCTACGACGGCAAAGGTCAGACGGTCATTCGCTCAGTCGATGACGCGAGTGCCGCGTGGCAGCAGCTGGGCGTCCCGCACGCCATTCTCGAAGCCTTCATCGACTTCGACAGCGAACTCTCCGTCGTCGCCGCGCGCGGGATGAATGGCGACTTCGTCAGCTACGGCCCGATCGGCAACACGCACAGCAATCACATCCTCGACATCTCCGTCTGCCCCGCGCGCGTTCCCGCGTCCGTCGCTCAAAAAGCCATCGAGATCGCCCGCGCGGTCCTCGAACGCCTCGACGTGATCGGCGTCCTCTGCGTCGAGTTCTTCCTCACGCGCGACGGCCGGTTGCTCATCAATGAGACCGCGCCGCGACCTCACAACTCGGGACATCTCACCATCGACGCTCACACCTCGTGTCAGTTCGAGCAACAGGTCCGAGCCATCTGCGGCCTGCCCCTCGGCTCCAGCGAACAACGCTCCCCGAGCGCCATGGCCAACCTGCTCGGCGATCACTGGGAAGCGGCTCGAGCCAACGCTGGCAACGTCCCCGGAACCGAACCCAACTGGCCCGCGCTCCTCGCCCAGCCCAACGTGAAGCTCCATCTCTACGGCAAGCGCGAAGCCCGCCTCGGCCGCAAAATGGGCCACCTCACCGCGCTCGCACACTCCGTCGATGAAGCCGAACGAATCGCCCGCGCCGCCCGCACCGCAATGGCCTCACACTAATGTCAGCCGCAGCCAACAGGTGAACCGGCGAAGAAGAATCAGGAACACTGATCACCGCTGATCTTCGCTCATTCCGATCAGCGTCAATCCGCGTAGCTCAGTGTTCCCAATTCTTCGCTTCACATTTCTGCGATGTGTCAGAACGATCAGCGTTTCACGGTTGGTAGTAGCGTGCGTTCGGCGAAGACTGTCACCGGGATCGACTTGAACGCAGGCGTGCGTGAGCGAGGATCGGACGCGCGGGGGACGAGGATGTTGCATTCGGGGTAGTACATCGCCGCGTTGCCCGCTCGGATTTTGGGGAACGCCGTTGCGATGATGCCACGCATTTCGCCGGTTGTGCTGCGGATCGTCACGGGCTGTCCGTCCTTCAATCCGCGTCGAACCAAGTCGTCGGGGTGCAGCAGGATCACGTTGCGCGAGTCGATGCCGCGATAGAGGTCATACTCTTCATAGACGACCGTGTTGAACTGACCTTCGCTGCGGATCGTCATCAGGCGGAGTTCGTTCACGCCGCCGACCAACTCGGGCAGCGAGTGCGTTTGCAGCTGCGCGCGGCCGGTCTTCGTCGGGAACTGCGGCGTGTAAAACGTGCGACCGGCGAGTTGAAATTCCTTCTTCGTCTCACCGATGTCCTTGATCTCGTCGAAGCCCGGCACGACCTTGGCGATCGCTGCGCGGATGCGGTTCGTGTCCTGCATTGACTGCCAGTCGATCGGCCCGCCGTTTCCAAGAACGCCGCTGGCGATGCGCGCAATGATTTCGATCTCGCTCTTCGGGCCGACGTGTCGCGCCGGGCCACCGTCGCTCAGTCGAACGAAGTTGAACATCGACTCCTGCGTCGTCGCCTGCGGCTCTTCATCGCGAGCCAACACTGGCAGCAGAATCGTCTCGTCAGCCAGCCCATGCGCGTGACCGGTGTTCAGCGTCGTGTTGAGGTACACGAGCAGTTCCAACTGTTCCATCGCGTGCTTGGCGAACGTGGCGTCGGGGTTCGACCCATACAGGTTTCCGCCCAGACAGAAGCCGAACTTCAGTTCCTTCCGTTCGGCCGCTTCCATGCAGGCCATCGTATCGAGGCCCGTCGTCGTCGGCAGCGTGAGACCATACTCCGACTGCAGCCGCTCGAAAATGGCCTCCTTCAATTTTGGAGTGACTCCCATCGAGCCGACCCCTTGGACGTTCGAGTGCCCGCGAATCGGCAGCAGTCCGGCGTTGGGACGACCGACCATCCCGCGCAGCAGCGCGAGGTTCGCGATCGCTTCGACATTCTCAACGCCATACGTGTGATGCGTGATCCCCATTGTCCATGTGAAGACGACGTTCTCGGCGGCGGCGTAGCGCGTGGCAATCGCTTGGATCGCCTCCGCCCCGACACCCGCCTTGCGGTAGATGTCGTCCCAATCGTGAGCCGCCAAGCTCGCCTTCAACTCGGGCCAGTGATCGCAGTACTGCGTGAGGAACTTCTCGTCGTGCGCGTTCATCTCAACGATCCGCTTCGCCACGCCGGTCAGCAGCGCGAGATCGCCGCCGATGTGTGGCTGCACATAGAGCGACGCGATCTTCGTCCCGAACAGCAGGCTGATCGGATCGCTCGGCACGCTGAAGTTGACGAGACCCGTTTCAACGATCGGGTTGATGACGACGACGTGGCCGCCCTTCCGACGAATGTGCTTCAGCGTGGACATCAGCCGCGGATGGTTGCTCGCCGGGTTGCCGCCAATGATGAAGACGAGGTCCGCGTGATCGACATCCTCCAGCACGAGCGTCGCAGTGCCGGTCCCCAGCACACTGTTCAGCCCGACGCCGCTCGCCTGATGACAATAGAAGCTGCAGTTGTTGACGTTGTTCGTCCCGAAGACCCGCGCGAAAACTTGCAACAGGAACCCGGCCTCGTTCGAGCTGCGGCCACTGAAGTACCAGAACGTCTCGTCGGGAATGATCCCCTTCAGCTTGGCGATGATCTTGGCGAAGGCGTCGTCCCACGAGATCGGTTCGTAGTAGTTCTCACCCTTGCGATGAATCATCGGCTGCGTGAGCCGCCCGCTCGTTTCGAGTTCCCTCGGCGAGAACGATTGAAGCTGCGCGACCGAGTACGTTTTGAAGAACTCGGGCGTGATCGCTCCCTGCATGTCGGCGACCATCGCCTGCAACGACTTCTTGCAGACCTCGGGAAAGATGCCGCGTTCGTTGACCATCCCGCCTTGCTGCCCGCCCATCCCGAGCGCGCATGTCTTGCAGGCGTTCTTCGACCGCATGGCCTTCCACAGCTTCAGCAGCCCGCCCGCTTCGCGCGCCTTCCGAAACGTGTACAGCATCGCAGGCCAGCCGCCACCGGTGTTGACTCGTCGCATGTTGTGACCTCCGAAGAATCGATCCAAGGTAGCCCTGTCGCTCCGCGACAGGCAGCGTGATGTGCGATCGACGCACTGCCGAATTCCAGCACGATCACACGATCTCGCTTCCTGTCGCGGAGCGACAGGGCTACCTAAAACTCGTCACTGGAACTCATACTCATCCAGCGACTCCGGCTTCATCGTGATGCTGTAGCCGGGAGCCGTTGGCGGCAGATAGTGCCCGTCGCGCATCGTGACTGGGTCGAGGAAGTGTTCGTGCAGGTGACCGGCGTATTCGCAGAGGCGGTCTTCCAACGAACCGCTCACGCAGATGAAGTCGATCATCGCCAGATGCTGCACGTACTCGCACAGCCCGACTCCCCCCGCGTGCGGACAGACCGGCACGCCGAACTTTGCGGCGAGGAGCAGCACCGACAGGACTTCGTTCACGCCCCCGATCCGACAGCTATCAATCTGACAGACACCGATCGCCTGCGCCTGCAAGAACTGCTTGAACATGATTCGATTCGCGCAGTGTTCGCCCGTCGCCACTTGAATTGGAGCGACCGCCTTGGCGATCGCCGCGTGACCGAGCACATCGTCGGGGAACGTCGGTTCCTCGATGAACCACGGCTTGAACTCGGCTAACGCCCGCATCCACTCGATGGCTTGAGGCACATCCCACACTTGATTGGCATCCATCATCAGACGGCGGTCCCAGCCGATCTCTTCACGCAGGATGCGGCAGCGGCGGATGTCGTCCTGAAGGTCGCGGCCGACTTTGATTTTGAAGACGTTCCAACCTTGCGCCAGACAGTCGCGACAAAGCTGCCGCAATTTATCATCGTCGTAGCCAAGCCATCCGGCCGAAGTCGTGTAGGCGGGATAGCCGTCTCGTTCGAGCAGCGCGATCCGCTCGGCCTTCGTCGGTTCGAGCCGCTTCAACATCTGCACCGCTTCGTCCGGGGTGAGGACATCGGTCAGATACCGGAAGTCCACACAGCCAACGAACTGCTCGGGCGTCAGGTCGGCGACGAGCTTCCACAACGGCTTCCGCTCAACCTTCGCCCACAAGTCCCAGACCGCATTCACGACGGCGGCTGTGGCGAGATGAATGGCGCCCTTCTCGGGACCGATCCACCGCAGTTGGCTGTCGCTGGTGATGTGCCTCCAAAACCCAGCCATGTCCGCCGTGAACGACTCCAGCGTCCGACCAACCACGAGCGGCGCGAGGGCTTCAATCGCGAGGCAACAGACTTCGTTGCCGCGTCCAATCGTGAACGTCATTCCGTGACCGGCCACTCCGTCGGCACGATCGGTGTGCAGCACAACATAAGCCGCCGAATAATCCGGATCGGGATTCATCGCATCCGATCCATCGAGCGTTTGCGACGTGGGAAACCGGATATCGCGCACGGTCAGGCCGGTGATGGTCGTGGTCATTTCGGGGACTCCTTCAAACGAAAAACCCGGCGGTGGTGAACGGCCGGGCTTAGTGAACTACTGAGACCGAGACGTCAATGCCGCGCGTTGATGGTGGCGAGTGCCGCC
The DNA here is from genome assembly GCA_945862235.1 of Schlesneria paludicola DSM 18645. Classification (GTDB taxonomy): domain Bacteria; phylum Planctomycetota; class Planctomycetia; order Planctomycetales; family Planctomycetaceae; genus Schlesneria; species Schlesneria paludicola_A. The sequence goes on along the minus strand of CAMAYU010000041.1, from coordinate 9,901 downwards.
GCAGTCTGGCGTTTGGCGGTGCGAGTCTCGTTGATGACTTGCTGGAATCGCTCGGGATAGGGAACGCCTCGCATGAGGAGCAGGGTGTCGCCGTTGGTGTTCGTTAGGCGGACATCGCCCGTCTTGTAGAAGGCTTGGCGCGAGTCGGGGTCGATCGACACGTCGGCGATCTGCGCCATCGGCACTTCTTGGATGAGTCTGAAGCCGAGCGAGGCGACTCGCTTCACGGCTCGGTTCGTGACGACATAACGTTCACCCACAACCTTCATCGCGAGATAAATCAACATTCCGAGCGGCGCGGTTGGCAGAGCGAACGCGTGCGAGAGTTTGATCCCCCAGATGCGAACCGGCACGGACTCATACAGGTTGTTCAAGACCTGTCCGATCCCGGTGGCGGCGATCGACGGATACAGCTCTTCGACGATCGATTCAAAACCGGGACTGACCCCGGAAATGGCCTGTTGTTTGTGCGTTTGCGGCTTCTTGGTCAGCATGGTTCAGCTTTGTGTCTGTGGCAAAAAGAAGGGTCGAAACCGGCGGGCACGATAGCCAATGAGGCAGGGGAACTCCAGCGTTCCTACTTCGCCTCCGGCACCGTGATTCTCAGCACGCATCGAAAGCCCACATCCGGGAAGCCTTTGCCGATGTCGCGTCCTTGCCGACGCCAAGCCGACCAGTCTGAGGCTCCCCCTTTCACCACGCGCAGGTTGCCGTTCGAAGACTTCTTCGGGCCGGGCCAGTTGCGGGGAGTCTGGTTGCTCGACGCGAGTGCATCGCGGTGGGCGTTGTCCGAATAGAGGTCAGAACACCACTCCTTGGCGTTACCCGCCAAGTCGTAGATGCCGTAGGGACTCTTGTCGTTGGCATAGGCTCCCGTGATGGTCAACGTTTCGGGCGTGCGCGGCACCGACCACACGGCTCGACCATCACCCCACGGTGTTCTCAAACTTTCCGGTCCGCGCGTCGCCTTCTCGAACTCCGCTTCGGTCGGCAACTCCATGCCAAGCCACTTGGCATAGCCCCCCGCCATCCCCCACGGGACGCCAAGCACGGGTGTCGCGGGTGAGGCCGAGGGATTGGAGACGGGCGGGATTGGCTTCTTGTTTTCCTTCTGCTCCTGCCGGTACTTGCCGAAGTCACCGACGGTCACTTCCAAGAGGTCCATATAGAACGAGTCGATGTTCACAGCGAACTCAGGCTGGCATTCCGTCGGGCCGTCGTTGCTCCCCATTCGGACGATGCCTCCCGGCACGAGGGCCATCGTGGTGAAGGATTTTTCACATTGAATGCGGAGCGGCAGACCGTCTGTCGAGTAGCCCGATCCAGCGATCGCCACGAAGCCCTTTGGCAGCGCAAAGCCCGCTTTCGGTGAGCCAGCTTGGGTGGGACGTGGGGTCGCGCCGACGACCATCCGTGTCGAGTCGAAACTGCGATCGCCACTGACCACGGCAAACATCTCGTCCGGCTTCACACGCAGCGGCGCAGCGACATCCATCGGTGTTCCGATCTCCGCGATCTGATAAACGCTGCGCGGATCCGTTCCAGCAGGCAAGCTCTTGCCGTCGCTGATCGCTGGCTGGCGACCTCGCCCACCAGCGTTTCGTCTCGGAGCGGCGGCAGGCGCGGACGCCGCCGCATTCTGCGCCGCAGCCGGTGGACGCACCGGAACGGGCTTAGCCTGCGGTGGCGGCGAGCCTCCGCATCCAGACAGCATCAGTTGGACTGACACCACCATCAGGCAGTGAACTCGCCACGTCGCTCTGCTTCCAACCACAACGTTTCTGACGACAACAGTATTCATGCGTCACCTCACACAGGCACTAGACCGTTTCGACCGCTAAGGATTCGGTGCGAACTAACTTCGCGCTTTCCTCCCGCCCCTCGGCGGGGAGGGAACCAGAATACGAACGGGAACTGGTTGCGCTCCCACTCTTCTCTCGCTCCCGTTCCAGTTCCTCACTTGGCCGCGTCGAGCTTCACCTTGAGCGTCACTTCTTTCTTCTCACGCACCACGACGACATCGACTTCATCGCCGGCCTTGAACTTCCGAAGGGCCGCGTCGAAATCGTCGAGGTTCGTGACGGCGTGGCCTCCCAACTTGATGATGCGGTCGCCCCCTTTCAATCCCCCCTTGTCGGCTGGACTGCCGGGAGCTGCCGCGCTGATCGAGTAGCCCGGCTCTTCATTGCCGAATTCGGGGATCGAACCAAAGTACGGCCGGTTGCCGCCGCGATTCATTGAAGCGTTTCCTTTGACTTCGATGTAGCCCGGCTTCTCGGGGTTGGCGACCGTCGTCGTGACCAGCTTCTCGATCAGATCAGTCACGCGCGCGATGCCGTCGATGTTCAACTTCTCCCAATCGTCAGTCGGCTTGTGATAGTCGGGATGCTCGCCCGTGAAGAAGTGCAGCACGGGAATCTTCTTCGCATAGAACGACGAATGATCGCTCGGCCCAAAACCTTCGGGTTTGAAGATCAGATGGAAGTTCCCTTCGCCGTTGTGTTCCTTGAGCAGCGGCTCCCAGCGTGAGCTGGTGCCGGTCCCGTAGACGATTAGTTTTTGATCGTCTTTCAACCGGCCGACCATATCCATATTGAACATCGCGATCGTCTGATCGAGCGGGAAGACCGGCTCCTTGCAGTAACGGGCTGAACCGAGCAACCCGAGCTCTTCACCGGTGAACGCCATGAAGACGATCCGCCGCGCGGGTTTTTTTGTCTTCGCGGCCTCACCGTAGCGACGGGCCAGTTCCAAGAGCGAGATCGTTCCGGAGGCGTTGTCGTCGGCTCCGTTGTGAATGTCGGTCGATCCCGGCGCGAGCGAGCCTGCGCCGCCACGTCCGACGTGGTCGTAGTGTGCTCCGATGACAACGGTCTCGTCGGCGAGTGGCCCTTCGCCGTCAATGACTCCGATCACGTTGAAGACTTCCGTCTTCAACTTCTCGATCGCGAGCGTGCCGCGTGCCTTCCAGCCCGCGACCACCGCCGAGCGCGGCTTCAAGTCGGCGTCGATCTGCTGTTCCAGCTCCTCCTGCTTCACTCCGAGCGCCACGAACAACTTGCCCGCCAACTTCTGCGTGATGTGAAACGCGGGCGGCACCGGTTTGTTGTCGCCGTGTCCCGCGTAGCCGAACTTCATCAGTGAGTCGTCGTTGGGCGAAGCATTCGCCGCTTTGACCGACTTCCACTGATTGACCGCCGCCGTCAGATCGTTGCGAGCGGCCGTCGTCTTCTCGGTGTCGGTCGCGTCGATGGCGACGAACGCTTCCGCACTGGTGGCGACTTTTTCGCTCGCCTTCGCCGCATCATCGCGTCGTTTCTCGACCGCCTTGCGGCCCGAGTAAACATCGTTGACGAACAGCACCGCCGCCGCTTTCTTCGCCGCCGCGTGAGCCATCTTGGACCGCAGGTCCGCATGCGCCGCGAAGGAATGTGCCGCCTTCATGTCCGCCTGACGCGGCGTCCGTCGGAGCATCACGATCACTTTTCCAGCCACGTCGATCCCGGCGAAGTCATCGTAAGACTCGTCCTTGGCCTCGATGCCGTACCCGCAGAAGACGACCTCCGCCTCGAACGGTCCCGAGCCACCGAACGAACACGCCTCGCAGTCCTCGCCCAGCTTAAGTTCGATCGTCTCGCTGTTCGGTCCGAGCAGTTGCAGCGAAGCCGGTTCGGTCAGCTTCGCGCCGGTCGTCAGTTCAAACTTTTGCAGTGCCCCGCCGGCCACTCGATCCACGGCCAGACCCGCTTTCGCGAACTCCGCTTCAATGAACTTCGCGGCGAGATTGATCCCGTTGGTCCCCGGCCCGCGTCCTTCCAGTTCATCGGACGCCAAGTATTTGACATCGCTCAGCAGCCGCCCCTTCGCGTCCGGCAAGGCCTCGCCCCTGAGCGGCATCACCGTCGCCACGACCAGTCCCAACACACCAATCATCAACGCCACAACTCGCAACATCAGCCACCTCGCACAAACACTCGGCCCAGATTGATCTCAAGAGGAGCGGGATTGTAAGCGGAGCCTCGCACCATCGGACAGTCTGGCTGATGACGCTTCCATGGCATCGTTCGGCAAATGTAAGGGTGGGGCCAGCGGCGTTTCGTCGCGCCGCCCCACCAAGATTGGCCGCGTTGTCGAGAGGGTGGGCCGGCGTGGCGAAGCGCCGTTGGTCCCACCCTACGTTTAGAAATTGAGTCTGATCGCACACCTCGGTCACGACGCGCGTTGACCATGCCGCGCGATTCTCTCAGACTCCGAACCTGATCGATCAGACCCGAACTTTCTCCTCAGCTTACTGGACCTGTCGCGTGCGACCGCGTGTGAAACAGCTCGAACGTCGATCACAACGCGGCACGTTGTTGCGGCGGGGCGTGGCCCGAGCCGGGCTAGTGAGTTGTGTCTGGTTCGCCGGACTGAGCGTGTCTGCCATGCGAGCGATGGCGAGTGATCAGGCTCCTGACTTCGAGCACTCGGTCCATCGTGCGGCCTTCGTTTCTCCCGGCCACTTCGTGTGGGATCGCGTCGTCGCACCGATCGCTGCGCGTGGTGAGGCGTTGGTCGTTTCAAGACAGCTCGATCTGCCGCGTCGCGCGCGAGTCACTCGGGCGCACCGGCCTCTGCGCCAGTTCACGTTTGTGGATGGAGATCGCATTTCGGGCGAGCTGCTTTCATCGACGAACGACTCGCTCCAGATTCGTCTGGCGGGCGGGCACGTCGTCGCGGTGAGCAAGTCGAGCATCGAGTCGATCACGGTTCCGCCGGGTGAAGTTGAGATGGTCAAGCAACCCTCGCTCATGGTGTCTCCGCAAGAGGCTTCCACGACGGTCGCGATCCCGCACGAGCCGTCACAGGGGACTCGCGTTCAGTTCTGGTTTCGAGTGGAGCAAATCGTCCCGGAGACCAACGGCGACCGTATGAGCTTCGACTTCGATGTGCCCGACCCGAACAACAACGCGACCGAACGGCTGGCGTTGCAGCTCGACGGGACTCGGTTGGCGGTTGTCGAACGCCCGCATGGATCAGCACATTGGACGACTCAGTCCGTCGAGCTGACTGCCGGTTGGCACTGTCTCACGACGGTCGGTTCCTCGGCCCATTTTTTGTGCTTGGTGGATGAATTGCTGCTCGCATCGAGTTCCGATTTCGAGGCGTCGCTCCGCTCGATCCACTTCGCCCCACGTCCCGGCTTCGAGATCACGGACCTCCTTGTCAGCTCACTCCGAGGCCGCACTCGGGATGACGAGCGGCTGGAATTCTCTGGCCGCTCGTTCGAGGAGGACGATGTCGTCAGCACTCACGCGGGTGACGAGTACTTCGGCCGGATCGAGTCACTCGACGAGAGCGATGTCCGCTTGAACGGCATCGCGGGGGAGGGGGCTTGGCCGTGGACGCGACTCGCAGGCGTGGCCTTTCGATCCGCAGAGCGTCCGGTGAGCAGCCCGCTCACGCCGACATCCGGCATCGTGGCGCGACTCGATTGGCAGCCGTTTGTGGACCGGCCTCTGCTTCCGAGAGACCGGCTCACGGTGACGATTCTCGCCGTCGATCGCGAAACACTGCTTGTGACTCATCCGTGGCTCGGCCAGTTCCTCGTCCCGTGGCGATCAGTGCAACGAGTCACGCCGCTGTTCGTCGGTCGAACTCAGGTCATCGACGCCCGGCGCGTTCACTTGGGCGACTCGATCCGCGCCGACTTCCGACGGCCTCGTCCCGATGGCACGTCGTGGCGCGGTGAGTTCGAGGTGAAGCTCGACGCTCATGACCGCGAGGAACACAGCAACGCCTGGCTGTCATTCGACGCAGCCGACTTGGAACCGAGTCATCTCGACACGCCGCCTCAGAGCCCGTTCTTGAAAGAACTGCGTGCGGGACGACTCGTCACCGAAGTCCTCTTGAACGGCCAACCGGTTGGCGAGCTGAATCGACTCGTCCGTTTCAAAGCCTCGCCCGAGAAACCCGATCACCTGCGCTGCCCGCTCCCCCGCGAGTCTCTTCGCTCCGGAACCAACACGCTCGAACTGCGGCAACGCCCCCGAACCGAGAACGGCTCGGACTTCGACGACGCGGAGTTCTCAAACGTGCGGTTGGAAGTGCGCGAGCCGTAACTTTAGGCCTCAAACAAGCGACCCCACCGGGCTTGCCCCGGTGGCTCGCGGGTTTTTGCACTACTCGCTGCGCCGATTCGGGTGAATGAGAAAGTAGTGCAAAGACCTGTTTCCACCGGGGCAAGCCCGATGGGGTTCGCTTGCTTGAGGTCTAGGACGGCAGAAGTTGAACCACAGAAACACCGAGACACAGAGAAGTCGAAGGACCAAGAAGCGGAAGGCGGCGAAGGATGTGAGCATGAGAAGCGGTGTGGAAGAGTCTCGCAGCCCCCTCCGCTCCGACACTCCTTCGCTTTCTCTGCCTTCGCTTTCTCGGTGCCTCGGCGTGTCTGTGGTAAACCGCCTTAACAAACAAGCGCAGGAGACGTTCCTCGCTCGCGCTTCGGGTTGGTATGGCTACTTCAGCCGCTTGATCTGCGACCAGACATCGCCGTCGAAGAGCGTGACAAGTTTGGCCAGTCCGGCCGCGACGAGTTCTTCGCCCGAGACGAACTTGCCGGGGTTGTTCCAGCGGCGGATCGTTTCAATCGACGCTTCATCTGTGCAGCCAAACAGCCGCGCAATGAGTCCGTCGTGGTCCGCTTCCATGATGCGGAAATGCCGCGCCCATTCAGCGGCCTCTTCCAACCGAACCTGCTCGTCGCTCTGCCAGCGAATGGGATGGAAGAGGAGCGTCGAATGCGGCGTCACGTAGCGCGTGGCACAGGCGGCGAACGGCATCAGCGCGGCGGAACTGCATTCTCCCGCGACGACCGCCGTCGCCTTGAGACCTCGCAGCCGAATGAGCGTCGCCAGTGACAGTCCCATGAACGCGCTGCCGCCGCATGAGTCGAAGAAGATCGTCCCGCGCGAGTTCCTCGGCAGGTCGAGCAACTTCTGATGCAGCTCACCGTCTTTGTCAGACAGCTCGCCCGAGATCACGATCTCCCAATCGCGCGATTCGAGATCGAAGTCCGATGGCCGCCGACCGATCCCCGGCGCGGGATAAGGTCGCAACGGACGCGGCTCGGGCTTGGAAGCTTCCAGTTTTTTGCGGGCATTCAGCGGCGAACGGCGACGTGACAATTCCAACTCCGTGATGAGGTTTGAAAGCGAGGTCGTTTCCCACGCGGTTATGCGAACTGAGTGCGGAAATCAATCGGCCTGATTCAGCGGCGCCAACTTCAACGGTGCCGATTTCCGCCTCCACCGAAACTCGTGTCGGTGGGGCGACGATTGGGAACTAGCCGCAAGAGACGCCGGATTCTCTCCCCATTCCTGTGTTGTTGAGTCCCCCTCCCGCCGACACAAGGTCGGTCGAGACGAGAACGGAGCAAGAGAACTCAGGCCGGGCCGCTTTTATCCGCCGACTGGCTCGACTGCAAGAAACGGTCACCGGTACGATCCCGCCCCGAATCGAGTCTCATTCATCGAAGTCTCTGCTGAGGAGTTCGCTCATGTTGCGCATGTTGAGCCGTTGGTTGTCGGTCGTGTTTTGTGGAGTCCAAGCGTGCGGAACTCTTTTCGCCTCCGATGCTCCCCAAGTGACGTTCAAGCCAACGGATGATGGCCTAGCTGTCCTGATCGGCACCGAAGAATTCACCGTCTTGCGAACAAAGGCCGATCTGCCGAAGCCTTACTTCTCACCCGTGCGCTCTGCGGGAGGGACGATCATCACGCGACCGATCGACGATCCGACTGACAAGGACCATCCGCATCACAAGGGGATCTGGCTCGCCGTGGATGAAGTCAACGAAGTGAAATTCTGGGCTGAGAAGGGGAAGATTCTGAACAAGAAGCTGGAGGCGACTCCCGCCACAGCGACCAGTCCCGCCAAGCTGGCACTGACGAATGATTGGCTTGGAGACAATGGCCAGCCGGTCCTCATCGAGACCACGACCGTCTCGTTCTTTCCCTCGCGACTGATCGTCTACGACATCACGCTGACACCGGCCGTCGAGAAGGTGACGTTTGAAGATACCAAGGAAGGCTGGCTCGGCATCCGCGTCGCCACGACGATGCGCGAGAAGGTCGGCGGGATCGTCGTGAATGCCGAAGGGAAGCAAGCGACCAAGGAATGCTGGGGCCAACCGTCGAAGTGGGTCGATTACACGGGGCCAGTGGATGGCAAGTTGCACGGCGTCGCGATCATGGATCACCCCGCCAACTTCCGCCCGTCGCGCTACCACGTCCGCGACTACGGCCTGTTCTCAGTCAGCCCATTCGGAGAAGGGGCCTATCAAAACGACAAGGCGAAGGCTCAACCCGTCGTCTTGGAGAAGGGGAAGCCCGCGCTGCGAGTCCGCTATGCGCTGCACATCCACGCGGGCGACGCCGCCGCTGGCAAAGTGGCCGAAGCGTATGAGCAGTTTCTAAGTGCGACCCAGTGAGGAACGCGGTGGTATTCGTGGGTACTGGAAGCTTCGTGGTTTAACCGCAGGCCGAAGGCGTGCGCGTCTGAGGACGCTGAATATCGAAACCGCGTTCCACACCCGCGCACGCCTTCGGCTTGCGGTTAAACAAATCATTCATATCTGCCAGAGGCATATACGACACTTGTTCACAACGTGACCCCTTCTGCGGCACTTCCCGGTGCGGCGGGATCGTTCGGCAGCGTGCGGTTCGGCTCAACGGCGCGTGGCTGCCAATCGAGGTCGATCTGTTGATCGAGTCGAAAAGCGGGAGGCTGATCGGCAGGCAGTGACCTCGCATCGGCATCGCTCTCCGCCGGGAGCGCACTCGCCAACGCGGTCTCGCGGATTTGAATCAGCCAGTCGTGACCGCGTGTGCCGAAGACGCTAATCAATTGTTGCTCGGCAATTTGCCGCGACTCGCCGGAAGGAATCTGCCTCCACAGACTGCGAGCCGATTCGAGCAATTTGGTATGAGTCGGGTTGTGTTTGAGTCCCGTCAGCACGGAGTTCCAAGCGGCAGGCAGGTCTCCCTCGGCCAATTCGCCGCTCGCGAGTCTCAACCAAACTCCGGACAGTGACGGATCGCAGAAGACGGCGAACTTCAGCGTCTTCGTCCGCGAGACGGGGTTGACCAAGTGATCGGCCGCGTACCAGTGATAGCGACCGTTGCCGAACGGTTGCTGGGCGTACCACGTTGCTGGGAGCAGGCCGATGTGGGCGAGCACGAAGAGCAGGCGGATCAACGTCGCCGAGCGGAATGGACCGAACAACACCCACGTTGCGAACCAGCCGTAACCCAGCCCGACGAAGTGTGCGACGTTCGCAACCTTCGCCAGATCGAACGCGGTCGCCCAAACGCACAGCACGAGAAACACGAGACCGAACTGGACCGCTTGATCGGGCAGGATGTTGTCGTCGTCGAATTGCTTGAGTGCGATCAGAGCGCCCAGCATCGCGCAGATCACGCCCGAGAAGCCGATCGCCGCGTGCCCCAAGACCGCCTCGGCCAAAAGCGGGATCGGGATCGTCGGCAGCAGAAAGAGACCGAAACGGAGACTCCCCCAGTGTCGCTCCAGCCTCTTACCGAGAGTCCATATCGACAGGCAGTTGATCAGCAGGTGCCCGATGTCGGCATGATGAAACGCGCTGATCGGGATCCGCCACCATTCGCCGTCCCACAGATCGAAGGGGCCGTTGAGTTCGGCATCGACCGCTTCGCGCCGGTCCCCTTTGACCGCGAAGATCTGCAACGTGGTGTTCGCTCCCCACTCGCGCTGCACGTCGCGAAAGTGCTGCCCTTCCCACGACTGAGCCAAGCAAGCGGCAAACAGCGCCGAGCAAATGAACAGGCATTCAGTGGTGACGGGGGCAACCCGCAACGGACTCACGATGGCAGAACCTCGGGAC
>CAMAYU010000040.1 GCA_945862235.1 Schlesneria paludicola DSM 18645 | reverse complement strand
GGTTCAAAGTTCATTTTTCGCGGCGAAAAATGAACTTTGAACCACCTGACCCCTGATCGCTTGTGGATTACGGATTGGTGGGCATTACCCACCGTACATTCTTTGGGAGTCGAACATCATGTCGTTGAATTCCCCCGTTTCGCGGCGCGAGTTGCTGAGGCAATCCGGTGTCGGGTTCGGTTCGCTCGCGCTGTCATCGTTGCTCGCGGATGAGTCCCGGGCCAATCCGGTCGTGACGGCGGCGGCTCACGATCTCGACCCGCTCGCACCGAAGCCGTCTCATTTTTTCGCGCGGGCCAAGCGAGTCATCTTTTTGTTCATGACCGGCGGGCCGTCGCAGGTGGACACGTTCGATCCGAAGCCGCTGCTCGATCGTGACGATGGCAAACCGCTGCCGTTTGCCAAGCCGCGCGTGCAGTTCAATGCGACGAGCAACCTGCTGAAGTCGCCGTGGAAGTTCCAGCAGTACGGCGAGAGCGGCTTGCCGGTGAGCGAACTCTTTCCGCACGTCGCGGGCTGCGTCGATGACTTGTGCATGATCCATTCGATGCACGGCACCAACCCGGCGCACGGCGGCGCGATGATGAAGCTCCACACGGGGAGCGACAACTTCGTTCGACCGAGCATCGGTTCGTGGGTCAGTTACGGTTTGGGAACCGACAACGCCAACCTCCCCGCGTTCGTCACGATCTGCCCGACGCTTGGCCACGGTGGCATCAACAATTGGGGATCGGCCTTCCTGCCAGCGGCCTACCAGGGAACGCCGCTCGGCAATGCGAGCGTTCCGTCGGACAAGGCTCGCGTCCGTTACATCAACAATCCCGATCTGCCACGCGACGTACAGCGGCTGCAACTCGAACGACTCAAAGCGATGAACCGCGAACATCAAGCGGCGAGCGGTCCCGAAGCATCGCTCGAAGCACGGATCAACTCGTTCGAGCTGGCCTTCCGGATGCAGACGGCCATGCCGCTCGTCGAGGACTTGTCGGGCGAGACCCTCGCCACGCAGCAGCTCTACGGAATGGATGATCCGGTCAACGCAAACTTCGGACGGATGTGCCTGATGGCGCGACGGTTCGCCGAGCGTGGCGTGCGGTTCATTCAAGTGACTCACAGCGACAGCCACGTCCAGTGGGATCAACACAGTGATCTCAAGAAGGGACACGAGAAGAATGCGCGCGAGGTCGATAAGCCGATCGCCGGGTTGCTGCGTGACCTCAAGGCGCGCGGCTTACTTGAAGACACGCTCGTCTGGTGGGGGGGGGAGTTCGGTCGAACGCCGACGTGCGAAGGGACCAACGGCCGCGATCACAATCCCGAAGGCTTCACGATGTGGCTGGCAGGAGGGGGCGTAAAGGGTGGTTTCCGTTACGGCTCAACCGACGACTACGGCTACTACGCGGCCGAGGACAAAGTCCACATCCACGACCTGCACGCCACGATCCTGCACCTCTTGGGCCTCGACCACGAACGCCTGACCTACCGCTACGCTGGCCGCAACTTCCGCCTGACCGATGTCGAAGGAAACGTGGTGAACAAGCTGTTCGCATGAGACACGTAGGATGGACGGCTCGTCCGTCCGGCCCCATTGGCAAGCTCGGACGGACGAGCCGTCCGTCCTACGGTCTTTACGGCTTGGCGTTCTCCCAAAGACTCTTCAATCGCACGACCGCTCCCCCTTGAGCTTTGCTCTCCTCGGCCGCTTGGATGAGGGCGAAGATTTCCAATGTCTCGGCGGGGCTGACCGGCGTCGGGCCACCTTTGAGGAACTTGGCGATCTCGATCGCCAGACCTTCGTAGCCGACGTACTTGTCGTTCGTGGGAACGATTCCGTTCACGGGGATGCCGTGGCCGTAGATGCCTGCGGTCGAGACCCCCTTTTCACCGAAGACCGTCGCACTATATTTGACGGCTCCCTCCTTGATCCCTCGATACGTCCCGACGCGACCGTCCTTCCAAACCGCCGTGATCGACTCGACCTTCGGCGTCGAGACGCAGGTCACGGACACCACACCCGGCCCCATGATCGTGTAGAGCGTCTCGATGCTGTGCAGCGGGCGCGTGAACTGGTCGGCTGCGGGAGCATTCTCGGCCCAGCCGCCGTAGACATCGCAGCCGATGACGCGGCCCACTTCCGGGTGATCTCGCATCCCACTGAAGCCCGTGCTGTAGCGATGCTGCGAGCTGCTCCAACAGGGTGTCTTCGTCGCTTCGGACAGCTTCAAGATCGCGACGGCATCCGCGGGTGACGAGGCCAACGGGCGGCTGATGAAGAGTCGCTTGCCCGCCTTGAGTACCGCATCGGCCTGCTTCAAGTGGAGACGACCGTCCATGCTGAAGATCATGATCGCGTCGCACTTCGCCAGCAGAGCCTCAACGGAATCGACCATCTCAATCGGCGGCACGGCGTCCTTGGGATCCTTGGGTGACTGATACATCTTCAGCAGTTGGTCCTTCCAACTCGCGACCAGTTTGTCGCTCTCGGGATAGTCGTCGCTGCCGATCGGATACGCCGCGACCACGCGCACACCCTCGAAAACTCCTTCTGCGTGAGGCCGATTCAGAAACTCCGTGTACGCCACCGACCCGAAGTTATCGATCCCCAAGAGGCCGACGCGAACCGGCTCCGCAGCCGATCCCGTCCCACCTGTCAGGCACATCGCCGTCACTGCCATCAAAGCGAAAAACTTCCGAGTCATGAGTCACTCCATTTTTTGAAAGGTGTGTTGAACCGAACGAGCATCTAGTGGGCACGCTTGCCTCACACTACTCCTCGGTTTTGAAATATTGTCGGGCGGCAGGCATTTGGGTCTCCTGAAAGTAGCCTTCATCGCTCCGCGTGAAGGAAGCCGAGCGCGAGTTCGGTGTCGATCGCTCCAGTTGCGGTTGACTCGTATTCAGCTCACTTCACGCGGAGCGATGAAGGCTACTTTGGCTGCGGCCGAAGACCGCGTCGTTTAACCGCGTGGGCAACGCCCCGCGCGGTTAAACGACCTCGTTCTGCCCCCGATCTCGCATCGCGCGCGACAGAAACTCGAACGACTCACGCAGAACTTCGGGCGCGATGTGGCTGTGTCGGCTGAGTTCCACATTCAGGCCGCCTCGATAATCGATCTCTTGCAGCGTCTGCAGGACTGGCGGAAAGTCGATCGTCCCGTCACCGAACCGCAGATGATCGTGAACGCCGCGCACCATGTCTTCGATGTGGATCGTGAACAGCCGGTCGCGCCACTCGACCAGGTACTCCGAGATCGGTCGCGGTTCGAGGCAATGGACGTGACCGATGTCCACACACAGTCCCAATCGCGGACCATCGACTCGCGCGAGCAACTCACGAAAGTCATCGAACGTGGCGACAAGCATCCCCGGCTCCGGTTCGAACGCGAGTCGCACGCCCATTTCGTCGGCCCCGTCGAGCACCCGTCGAACACCCTCAGCCAGCCGATCGAAGGCCACGTCGCGTGCTGCCCCATCGCGCACGACTCCCGACCAAAACGAAACGGCATCGGAACCGAGATGCTTGGCCAGCGCGACGCACTTGCGAAGAAAGTCGATCCGCACATCGCGCAGTTCCTCAGTCGGACTGACGAGCGTCGGTTCATGCTTCGCGCGCGGGTCGAGTAGAAAACGTGCTCCGGTCTCGATCACCGAAGTCATCTCAAACCGTTCGAGCAGTCGTCCCATGTGGCTCAGCTCGCGCGCCAACTGCGGCGCGAACGGGTTCAGACAATATTGGTCCACCGTGATGGCGACCGACCGATAGCCGACCTCGTACATCAGTTCGAGAGCCTGCTCCCACCGATGGCCGGTCATCCCGTTCGTGTTGTAGCCAAGACGCATCTGTACGGACTCCACTGCTCAACAAAGCCGCACATCGTTCCTCATCATCATTTTGCCTTCACCTCATTCTGTCTGAGCCTTTAGCAAAATGAGGTGTCGGCAGAATGATGATGAAGTGACCGGTCGCCACGCTATTTGCCACCCACGAACTGAGCCTGTGCGACGGAGCCAGACACGTCGGTCAACTCGACCCGCAATGGTTCCGTCCGTGAATGCAGATCGACTGCAAACGACAGCTTGTGCGAGCCGACTTCTAGGGGGAGCGTCAGCTTAGTTGCGGGGTCGATCTGCTTGCCGTCGATCCAGACGAAGAGGCCGTCGGGTTTGTTGAGCGTCACACCGACCGGTCCGGCGGTGGTGACGTTGACCGTTGTTCGGACGTAGCCGATCTTGCGCGTTGTCCCTTCCAGTTTGCGTTGGAAGGTGAAGTCGAGGATGTCCTGCACGGGGAGGCTTCCCTGTACGCTGCTGTAGACGGGAAGCCAGTTCACGCCGGTGTCGTCGGCGACGGTTTGTGTCTCGCTGTTGCGAGTCAGTCGGCGGTAGGACTCCTCGGTCGGCTGCAGCGTCTCCCAACGTCGGGCGACTCGCGCGGTGACGGCCGCGTACGGGCCGGGTTTGCCGAGTTCGCTCATGAAGCGGACGAGATCGATCAGTTCGGACTTGGTCAGTTTGTCCACGAGGCCGACCGGCATCAGCGACGATCCGTTCGACAGTTCATCAATCGACTTGAGCGGCACGCCGAACTCGCGGTCTTCCACGTCGCGCAGCAAGAGATCGGTGTCGGTCTGGCGGAGCTTGATCCCCGTCAGAACTTTGCCTTGGTCCGTGGTGACGACGACCGACTGATAGCCTTCCTTCACATTCTTGTTCGGATCGAGAATCGAATCGACGAGGTAATCGACCTGGGCGCTCGCCCCGATGCTGACGAGGTCCGGGCCAACCTTACCTCCCGCGCCGCCGATGGCGTGACACTTGAGGCAGTTCAACTCAGCGCGACGGAAGATACGTTCGCCGTGAGCCGCGTCCCCCTGATCCTTGATCGTGTTGACGAGCGCTTCCATCTCTTCCTTCGCGAGCTTTTTGGGCATGTTCGTGATGCCGCCGGATTTGCTCAGCGCGTCGGTCAGCTTTGGCTCCTGTCGGCCCGAGCCGGTGATGATCCGCAGCGCGACTTTGGCCGCATCCTCGGGAAGTTTTTGATCGACCAGAGCCGACGCGAGAACATCCGGCCCCCCTTTGTGTTGCAAGAAGGCGTTGATGACCGCCCCCTGTTGGCCGATCTCTTTGGACGACGCCAGCCAAGTGACCGCCAGCTTTGCGGCGTTGCCCGTGTCGAGCGGAATGAGCGACGTGACCGCCGCCGCGCGAATTGACTCGGCTTCGTTCGCCCCGGCCAACTGAGCGAGCAGTTGTTTGCTGGCACCTCCGCCAAGTTGGGCCACGCCTTGAATGGCGGCGAGCCGCGCGGGACCGCTCGCTTGAGCATCATTCACCAATTCGGCGAGCGGGGCACGGAACGACTCGACCTTCCACGCTCCGATGCAATCGACCGCCGCCAATTGCAGCCGGGGATCGGGCGACTTGAGGGCATTGATCAACGAGCCGAGGTCTCCCGCAGGCTGCACGTTTCGCTTTCGCTTCGCCTCGGCCAGCGTCCGCAGCATCAAGGCAGCCGTGCTGGGAACCGCGTCGTTCGACGTGACTTTGTCAAACACGAACCGCAGATGATCGGGATCGCCCAGTTGCGCGATCGTCTCGACCGCAGCGATCCCGTTCTCGGCGAGCACCTCGCCGTTCTTCCACTTCGCCACCAGAACCGACACTGCGGGCGTGGCCTCCGCCGACCGGATCGCGAACAGCAGGCGTGGGATCTTCCCCTCGAAGTCGAATCGGCCAGCAACAACCTCGGGCAACCAGACCGAAGCCAACTCGCGGCTCGTCTGCCAGAGGGCGTATTCACTGAATTGATCGAGCGGTTGATCAACGGCTCTCAACGCGAGCTTCGCCGCATCAAGCTGCGGGAACTCGGCGAGTGCTCGCACCGCTTCCAGCCTCACGCGAGGATGCTCATCAGCGATGGCGGTCTCAAGCCACGCGAGAGCCTTCGCCGATTGACCGGGAAGTTTTGGTTCGTCTGTTGCCCCGACGGCCACACCAAACCACTGAGCCACCACGCGCACACCGGCCGCTCGCGCTTGAGCCGTCTTCGACTTCAACACGGCGTCCAACAACGACACGTTCGGCACGTCGAGGCTCTGAAACATCCACAAGCCTTCCAACCGATGATGCTCGAACTGCGGATCATTCGCGTCGAGCTGCGCGACCCACGCGGTGAGCGGCTGCAAAACCTTGTCGGCTCCCAGCTCCTTCAAGACGCGCTTGGCATGTTGACGTTCAAAGGTCTCGGGCGATTTGAGCGAGCTCAACAGCGAGGCAACATCGGCCCCGACCAGCTTCGGTTTCGCGAGCGGCTTCCGCCCCTTCGCGGTCACGCGCCAGATGCGTCCGTGCGTGTGATCGCGACGAGGATCGCGGAAATCGACTTCACCGTGTTGGATGATCGGGTTGTACCAGTCAGCGATGTAGATCGCTCCGTCCGGCCCCTGCTTCACGTCGATCGGTCGAAACGCGACGTGATTGGAACTAATGAGGTCTTGCTGCTGACGCGCCGCGAAACCGGAACCGTCTTCGCTCAGCACAAACCGGCAAACGCGATGGCCACGAAAATCGTGCGTGATGAGATTGCCTTGCCAGTCGTCAGGCAGATGCCGTCCGTCAACCATTTCGAGTCCGCAGTACTTCGGACTGCCGGGGTTCAAGCCATGCAGAATCCGAGGGACTCCAAACACCGCCGGGTACGACGCACCCGGCACGACGTAGTTGATCCCTTCTCCTCCCGCACCGTCGGTCGCGAACGATTGGCCCCAACGATCGAACGTATGTCCCCACGTATTGACCCAGCCGCGAGCAAACACTTCGAGCCTCATCGTCTCGGGCCGGAACTGCCAGATGCCGCCGGCATTCAGTCGCCGTACGCCAAAAGGTGTCTCGACGTGGCTGTGAATGTAGATCGACTGGTTCATGTAGAGTTGGCCGTCCATCCCCCACCGAAACGTATGAAGAATATGGTGCGTGTCCTCGGTGCCGAACCCGCTGAGCACGATCCGCGACTGATCGGCCTTGCCGTCGCCATCGGTGTCCTTGAGGTGCAGTACCTCCGTCGAATTCGCCACATACGCGCCGCCGTCTCCCGGCTCAACGCCCGTTGGTATCAGCAGGCCATCGGCAAACACGGTCGTCTTGTCCGAGACGCCATCGCCGTTGGTGTCCTCCAAAATCAGAATCTTGTCGGTCGCCTTCTGCCCCGGCGCGATCTGCGGATAAACCTCGGAAGCCGCAATCCACAGCCGCCCCTGTGGATCAAAGTTCATCTGAACCGGCTTGTGAATCCCCGGATCGGCCGCAAACAGATTGACCTCGAATCCCTCAGGCAGGACGAACGTCTTCCGTTCCTCCTCGGCATCGGGGATCGGAATATCTTTGAGTTCCCTCTGAGCCAGCGCGACCTGCGCCGAGGCGAGAGAACCGAGAACGAACAGGGTCGCGAGTGAGAAGCGATACAAAATCATGGCAGAACTCAGGGGGAGGAAATCAGAAGAAGAGGGAACCACGAAAGACTCGAAAGGAAAGACAGGGAAGAAAAAGTAGAGGACCATTCACAAGCCGTCAGTAATACGCCCGTCGGCAATACGCCACTTTGGCTGTTACCGACTCCCCTCTTCCTTTCGTGCCTTTCGAGTATTTCGTGGTTCATATCTTGGCCTTCAAGGCTTTTTCATCGCGTTGATTGCGACCTCGACCTGAGTGACGAGCGGGTCGAACTGGGCGATCTCGACGGCGTTGTTGCCTTGTTCGTGTTTGCGGAAGCCGGTCAGGTAGGTGATGTTTTGCGGACGCCAGCGATGGAAGAAGAGCATGTTCTTCTCGACGATCTTCTGCCGGATCGCCTCTTCCTGCTGAGACGTCTTCCCGCCGTTGGTCAGCTTCAACTGCGAGCGGATGGCAGCGGCCACCGCTGCGTAGCCGTTCGGGCCGAAGTGCATTCCGTTTTCGGTGAGGCTCTGTGACGGCAGTTCCAGCGCATAGAGATCAAGCACCGGCGCGGAACGACGTGCGGCGAGCTGCTTCACCGCGTCGGCGTACTTCCCGAGATTCGCGTTGTGTCGGCTGGCATCGGGGAGCGGTGCGCGAGGCTTCTCAAACTTGTGCGGCGTGATGAAGGCAAGCCGCGCGCCGGTCGGCTTCACGTCGTTGCAGAGTTTTTCGTACTGCTGGACGAAGCGTTCGAGACCCGCCTCTCCCGCGAACGATTCGTTCTGCCCGTAGGCCATCACGATCAGAGTCGGCTTCAGTTCCTTGACCAGTTCGAGCATCCGTCCATAGCCCACTTGAGCGGGATCAAAAATCCCGCGCGACTCGGCCCACACCGTGTCGCCGCTCCAACCGAGGTTGCGAAACGTGACCTTCCGATCGGGCACGGCGAGCGTGAAGACAGACTCGATGAAACCGAACTGTCCCTCCCGCTCGATAAACGTCCCGCCGAGCGTCACCACACGATCGCCGTCTTTCAACTCGAAGACCGGAGCCGAATCGGCGGCGATCAAGGTCGAGGCGCTGAGTACCAGCAGACTCATCCAGCAGAGACAGGCTCGGTGCAACAGTCGATCAAACATGGCGGCAACTCTTGGTGATGGGTTTAGTGCGTGTTGTTAAGAAACGAAATCCGACTATACCTCGCGCGGTGAGTGATGAGTCATCCGAGTGGTGCGGCGTCAGCCCCCTGGTTCTTCCCAGACTGGCTTACGCCCAAGAGCCGGGGGGCTGACGCCGCACCACTCGGAAATGTCTCACTTTGTGCCGCGAGGTATTACAAAACTAAGCCGGACTTCAGCGTGGCTCATTCATAGGTCCACTTCGTATCCCACGGGTCGTTCGTGGCCTCTTGCCATTTCTTGAGCTTCGCTTGCAACGTCTCGAACGTCGTCTGGTGAGCGGGGTCTTCGGCGAGGTTCTTGGTCTCGTGCGGATCGGCTTCTAAGTCAAACAACTCGAAACGAGGTCGGTGCAGATAGGCTTTGACCGAGCGTTGGCCGTACTGTTCGTACTCATCGTTCCGCTTGAGAACCGCCTGCCACGTGGGGGACGCGAACAGATCGGACGCGAACGGATACGGCAGCGGGTTGGCGATGTTGAAGATCAGTTTGAACTTGCCGCTGCGCACCGTGCGCATCGGGTAGTACATCGTGACTTCGTGGAACGTGTGCGATGAGAACGCTTCGTCCCAACCGGCCGGCCGCTCTTGATCGAGGACGCTCAGGAACGAGCGGCCGTGGAGTTTGTAGGGCTTCAGTTCGCCTGATTCCTTCGCAGCGTTCGGCTTCTTCCCTTCACCGGCAACGGGGGTGCGACCGATGTTTTCGGACATGCGCACCGGGCCAAGTCCCTGCGGTTTGACGCCGCAGTAATCAAGGACCGTCGGCACCACATCGACCCACGTCACAAGGGCTTCGTTCGTTCCGCCCTGCGTCTTCAATCGGGGGTCACGCACGATGAGCGGCAGGTTTGTGCCCGGTTCGTAGTGCGTCGTCTTGGCTCCCGGAAACGGCGGGCCGTTGTCGCTGAGAAACATCACCAGCGTGTCTTCCCAATGACCGGTCTCTTTCAGCCCGTCGAGCAACGTGCCGATTCCAACATCGAGCCGCGCGATGGATTGATAGTACTCGGCCAGTTCTTGGCGGACTTCGGGCTTGTCGGGAAGCCACGCTGGAACGTTCATCTCTTCGGGGCGATAGACCGTCGGCTGGATGCCGGCATAAAAGTCGGATTGATTGGGATGATTGGCGAACGAGTCGGCTCCAGCACGATGCGGGTCAGTCGGACAGAAGTAGAGGAAGAACGGTTTCTGATCGTTCTCTGCGATCCACGCCTTCGCGTTCTGGGCCATCCGGACCGTGTTGCGTGCCCCTTGAGTCCCCTCTTGCCGCTGCGTCTCAAACTTATAGGTGTACTCGGGGGCGAGGTGATACTTGCCGATGAGGCACGTTCGATAGCCAGCGTCGCCCAACATGACCGGCAGCGAGCGGACCGACTCATACGTGCTGAAGTGACCGCTGCCGTGAGCGTGTCCGTAATGTCCGGTCGCATGGTTGTGGAGGCCGCTCATCAGAACCGAGCGACTCGCACTGCAACTGGCGGTCGTGCAGTAGGCTCGATTGAACCGAACGCCTTGTGCCGCGAGCCGGTCCACGTTCGGCGTCTTCGCGAGCTTGTCACCATAACAACCGAGCTGCTTCCCCAAATCATCGGCGACGATGACGATCACATTCCGCTGCGAAGCGGCCCACGCAGGAACGGACGCGACGGCGACGAACAGTACTGTCAGATAACGCTGCATGGTGAGTGCCTCAGGGGATCGGAAGAGCGAACGACCTCGATGTCCGGCTAACAAGGCTAACAGTCTGTCGAAAACAGTAGGATGGACGCCCTCCGTCCGTCCGTTTCCAACGAGAAAAGACTCGGACGAGGGCGTCCAAATTACGTTTCTCAACAGCCTGCTAAGCCGGGCTTCTGCGTCAGCCATTTCAATGCGCTGGCGGCGGGCTGTCTTGGAAGGCTCGCGCGCGGAAGAGGAAGTCCACGATGTTCCCTTCGTGCGGTTGCAGCCAGTTGAGTTGCAGCGTCTTCACCGTGCCGATGTTCAGCCGGTCGATATTCGTCGCGTCGAGCAACTGTTGCTTGAACTTCGCGTCGTCCGTGAGAGCCGTGCAAACCAGCGTCTGCTTCATCGCGGCCACGATTTTGTTCTGAGGGCATTCGACGACCGAGGCGAACGGGAACATGTATTCGGTGTTCGCGAGCGGCACGTCGGGGCCGGAGCAATGAATAATCGTCGGCCGCAGGTAGTCGCAGCGGGCCTGCTTCACGAGACGATCGCCGCCGCGATATTTCGCCGTCATTTCGGTCACACCATCGGCCTGACAGCCTTCGTCGATCTGGGCGTTCATCGCGTCGGCAACACCCGCCGTCGTGAAGGCGGCAAGTGGCGACTTCGGATCGCTCGGCGGGAGCGGCGCGATCGGGCCGAGACGTTGTGCGAGCGCGTCGGCAATCTCGCACGTGTGGCGACTGGCCCAGACACCGCTCGCGCTGATGCAGCTTCGGCCGCTGTTCAAGAAGATGCTATCGACCATCAGATCGAGATAGTCTTCCCAGCGATCGACCACATCATCGCCCAGCACGATCTTCGAGAACCCCGGCCCGTGAACGGAGATTTTGGGGTTCCCCGCGTGCTGATCGACGGTCGCCTGACCACCGAAGATCATCGCGCGTTGGCAGTCGGTCATGACCGCTCCACCGACATCGTGGCCACCGGGATAGATCGAGATCGCTTCGCGCGGCAGGCCCGCTTTATAAAACGCTTCGGTGATGCGGTACGGCGTCCAGAACTCTTGCGAACCGGGCTTGATGCACAGACCAATCTGCATCGGCAGCGCGGGCAACCACAGCGTGTGTACGCCGGGTGAGTTGTTCGGCAGCACCATGCCGAACACGGGCGAGTTCGCTTGATACGAAACCATCACGCCGCGCGACTCTTTCCCGTAGCCCCGTTCGAGAACTTCATACGGCAGACCGCGCGTCAGCGCGTCCAACACCTCGTCCATGTGAGACAGGACGAAGGCGTTCTTGCGCATGTTCGTCGCGCACATGTGTTCGGGGAGACCCGTCGTCGCCGATTGCATCCGGCAGAATTCGGCGGGAGACAGCGATCCGCTCCCCATCGGCAGTGTGTCGTTCAGGTAGAACTCGGCCGCGCTCTTGCAGATTTCGATCAGCTTCGCGATCGGAATGGCTCGCAAGGCATCGCGTGCTTTCTGCGATTTCTTCAGGTCCAGCTTGACCATCGCGCCGGTCGCTTGATGCAGCCGGGCCAGTTCCTCGCCGGTGTCGAAATGAACGACCGGCTGCTTTTCCATCGACTCGTAAACCTGACCAAAGCGAAGCACGGGAATATCGAACACGGGGGCGGCTTTCCTGAAGATGAGGCTGATGCGGGTGAGACGAATCGCACGTGGCGACCCGCTGTTTGGCGGGCCGAGAGAGTATCTCAAGAGATCGGGAAATTCATCCGACTCGTCGAGACGCATCGCATCACTTCTGCGGGACGACTTCGATCTCGTAAATCTTCGGCCAGTTCTTGCCGGTCACGAAGAGGCGGTCGTTGGCTTCGTCATAGGCAATGCCGTTCAGGACATCCTCACGGCTCTGACGTTGCCGTTCGGGATAGAGGCTGGCGAGGTCGATCCAGCCGAGAACCTCACCGCTTTCAGGCGAAATGCGAGCGATGCGGTTCGTATGCCAGACATTGGCCAGGATCTCACCTTTGCGAAACTCCAGTTCGTTGAGTTGATCGACCGGGCCGTTGGAGGCGCGCACTTTCAGGCGTTTCACGACCTCAAACGTCTTCGTGTCGAGAAACCGAATCGTGGACGTGCCGTCGCTCAGAATCAGCCGCTTGCCATCGTGCGTCAGTCCCCAGCCTTCGCCCGTGTAACGAAACGTTCCGAGCGAATCGAACGTTTTCTGGTCGTAGATGATCCCCAGTCGGTTCTGCCACGTCAGTTGAAAAACCTTGCCGTCGAGAACCGCGATCCCTTCGCCAAACAACGCGGAATCGAGTGGGACAATCTGCTCGATGCGACCGGTCTTGAGTTCGACTCGGCGGAGAGACGACTCCCCTTTCTTGCCCGTCCCCTCATACAAGCGTCCGTCGGTGAAAACCAAACCTTGCGTGAAGGCAGACGCATCATGAGGGTACTCCGCCACGACGCGGAACCCCGCCACGCTTCCTTTCGCCTCGCGTCGAAACTGACCAAACGCTGTGTACGTGAATGCCGTGTATCCGACGACACTCATCGCCAACAACGACAGCGCCACGAGTCGCCAACGAGTCAGCAGCGACCGAGCAGGCGTACGAATGGAGGTGGGAACGTGAACCATGCAATTCCCCATCAACGGCGACCGGGTCACCGCAATTCAGCCGGATGAAACAACGACGTGGTACTGTGACGACCGACTCACGGATCGTCCAGACGAATGTCGATACCGCACGCGGCCAATGCTGAGACATTGCGATACCTCGCACGGCGGAGAGTGAGAGGTGTCTGAGCGGGGCGGCGTAAGCCCCGGACTCTTTGAAAACGGGCTTACGCCCAAGAAACAGGGGGGGGGGCTGATGCCTAATGGCACTGACTTTAGTTTCTTCGTCCGTAACTCCTGTGCAATCTGCGAAGAAGATTGGCTCGGAAAAAGTTTACAGTTTTCGGTGTTCAGTAAAGACAGAAGGCCAGACTTCAATCACATTGTCTTACTGAACACGGAAAACCGAACACGGTCTCGCATTGGTGGCAGCTCGGCCGCCTTAGGACATCACTCTTTATGACCACACCTCCCGCCGAATTCCTTTCCCGCGCCTCGAGTCCCACGCAAGAACATGCGTTTCGCCACGGACCGCGCATCGTCGCCATCGAGACGCTGATCCCGCACGACATCATGGCCGGGATCCTGCTGCTGCGGATTCACACTGACGCCGGGACCGTCGGTGGTGAACCGGTCATTGGTCACGGTGAGACGTACTACATTCCTCACGCGGTCGCGGCGACGCTGCACGATTGGATGTCGCGGCGGTTGCTGGGGGCCGATGCCACGGCGATCGAAAGTCACTGGCGATTCCTGTACGAACGAGGAACCGCCTTCGGGGTGCGAGGCTGCGAGTTGCGAGCCATCTCCGCGATCGACCTCGCGCTGTGGGACATCCTCGGCCAGTTGACTCAGCGTCCCGTCTGGAAGCTGTTGGGCGGACCGGTACGAGACGCGATCCCGGTCTACAACAGTTGCGGTGGCCCGACGTATGGCCGTCGCCCGAAGGATGCTCCCGACGCACAGGGCTGGCCGGGACATGGCGATCTCGGGCAACCGGGGCCGCTCGAAGACAACTACAACAGCGTCCATCATGCGGGAGACCTCGCCGAGGAATTGCTCGCCGCCGGGTACACCGCGATGAAGACGTGGTCGCTCGATCAGATTTATCGTAAGTCTGGAGGTCATCGCGTCAGTTGGCCCGATCTCGAACAAGCCCTCCGTCCGTTGCACGAGATCCGCGAACGAGTCGGCTTAAAAATGGAGTTGATGCTCGACGGACATGGCTTCTTCTCACTCCCCGCCGCACTCCGCATTGCCGAGGCGATGAGACCACTCCAGCCACTGTGGCTCGAAGACGTGATCCGCCCCGATTGCGTAGACACAATCGCCGACTTCCGCGACCGCGCGGGAGTCCCCATCGCCGTGAGCGAGATGCTGGTGAGTCGCGAGGAGTACCGCCAAGTCCTGCAACAGCGTGCGGCCGACTACACGATGATCGACCCAACATGGATCGGCGGCATCAGTGAGACACGCCGCGCGGCGGAGCTGTCTCAAGCCTTCAACGTCCCGACTCTCATGCACGACTGCACGGGACCACTCACGCTGTTCGCGGGCCTGCACATCGCCGCGTCGTGTGCCAACGTGACCTATCAAGAGACCGTCCGTGCACATTTGAAGACGCTCTACCCGCTGCTGATCGACGAACCGGTCGTCGTGACCAACGGCCACCTGCCGCTACCAACACGCCCCGGTTTGGGCGTCCGCCTGCTTCCAGAACTGTTCACACCCGAACATCCCGGCTACCGCATCACGCGGCTTTGACGCGCGCGTCTAAAAGCCGGGGTCAAGTGGTTCAAAGTTCATTTTTCGCTGCGAAAAATGGACTTTGAACCACTTGACCCCTAATCCCACCCTGCGGCCGGACCAACGGGTCCGGCCTACGAAATGGGGTCGAGCCGCTTCAAGTCTCCGAGCCTCCCCGATACCGTGCTGCCTCTGCTCGAAGTCCCGCCGACCGGCTCCAACTTTTGGGAGACTCTCCATGCTGATGCATTCCGTGGTTCGATCATTCTGCCTCGCAGTGGCCGTTGCGTTGAACGGGTTGTTCGCGGCATCGACCCTCGTCGCTCAAGAGAAGCCGCTGGCCGAGTTGATGACGCGCATCCCAGGCAAGACGCCCGAAGAGGAACTCAAGACCTTCAAGCTGCAACATGGGTTCACGCTGGAATTGGTTGCGGCTGAGCCGGACGTGGTTGATCCGATCGACGCGGCGTTCGACGAACGCGGCCGCATGTACGTCGTCGAGATGTCCGACTATCCGTTTCTTCCCGAGCAGCGCGTGCAGAAGTACAAGGACCAGCGGGCCGAAACGTGGTCGCGCATCCGGCTCCTCACCGACAAAGACGGCGACGGTCGGATGGATCACAGCGTCGTGTTTGCCGACAAACTGCGCTGGGGCCAGTCGGTCTGTTGCTCGAAGGGAGGCGTGTACGTCCTCGCATCAGGCAGCCTCTTCTTCATGAGGGACACTGATGGCGATGACGTGGCCGACGTGAAGGACATCATCTGCACCGGCTTCAGTCACGCGAATGTGCAGGCGTTGGCGAACGGCCTCGAATGGGGACGAGACAACGCGATCTACTTTTCGTCGGGACTGGCCGGTGGTGAGCTGACCATTCCCGGCAGAGACGGCAAGCCGGAGAAAAAATTCACGCCGGGGCGGCGCGATCTGCGGCTCGACCCCGCCACGAATGAATTGACGATGGTTTCGGGAGGCCAGCAGTTCGGACACACGATCGACGACTGGGGCAACCGGTTCATTTGCTCGAACAGCAATCACGTCGTGCATGTCGTGTGGCCGCTCGAATACCTCGAACGCAATCCGCAACTGACGATTCCCAGCACGACCCGCTCGATCGCAAAGGAGGGAGCCGCCGCGACCGTCTTCCGGACGAGCGGTGCCGAACCGTGGCGACTCGTCCGCACCGCCCGTCGCGCGGCGGACCCCGAGATGCGCAAGCGGCTGCCCGAATCGGAGCTCGTTCCGATCGGCTTCTTCACGTCGGCGACGGGCATCACGGTCTATCGCGGCGGCGCGTACCCGCCCGAATTCCACGGCAACGTCTTCATCGGCGATGTCGGAGCGAACCTCGTCCACCGCAAAAAACTGACTCCCGACGGCATCAGCTTCACCGCCGAACGAACCGAGAAAGACTGCGAGTTCCTCACCTCGACCGACAACTGGTTCCGGCCGACCAATTTCGTGAACGCCCCCGACGGGACGCTCTACATGCTCGACATGTACCGCGAAACGATCGAACACCCCGCCTCAATCCCCGAGGACATCAAAGCCCTTTGCGACTTGGAAAGTGGCCACGACAAAGGCCGCATCTGGCGGTTGGTCGCTCCCGGCATGAAGCGAGTCGCGCCGCCAGACCTCAGCAAACTCAAGGGCGATCAACTGGCGAGGCAGCTCGGCTCATGGAATGGATGGGCGCGCGATACGGCACAACGCCTGATCGTGGAAAGACAAGAACGGGATGCACTGGCGTTGCTGCATCGAGCCACGCGACATGATTCCAATCATCATTTCTGGCAAGAGAATCCCTACTACCCCAACACGAACCATGAACGGCCCGATGATTTTTGGGAAGGAATGAACAACGCTCACTTGTCTCGTAGTCGCCTGCATGCCGCGTGGACTCTTCACGGACTTGCAGAAGCCGGACCTGAAGACTTGGCTGGCCTGTTCCGCGACTACCGACAATTGGGACTGACGCTGGCCGAGAAGATTCCCGGCGCGGATGTCACGGCTTCCAAGTTCATGACAGCTAGTCGCCTGAATGGAGGGCCAGCAACAAGCCATCCTTCGTACCGCTTTTATTGTCAGTGGTTCTTGACCGTCGGACAGTTCGCCCCCGAGATCGCGATTCCCGAGTTGCGTTACCTCGCGCCGATTGCCTCGAAAGACGCGGACCTCCGCACGGCGTGGCTTTCGTCGGTCTATCCGCACATGGGCAAGCTCTTCGTCGAACTGATGTCGGGTCACACGGAGCCGGTCAAACCATTGCTCGTCGAACTGGCACGACTGATTGGTTCATCGCCGAAGAGTGACGATGTTGTCGCATTGCTGAAGGCAGTCACCGACGACAAAGTTCCGGCGACGACACGCTCGCCGGTACTCGTCGCGCTGGGTGAGGGACTGCGGCGGCGAGGGACTTCGATTGCTAAGGTGCTGGCCGAGACGAAGGCCGACGCGACGATTAGTGACTCGCTGAGCAAGGTCTATCAACAGGCGAGCGGTGTTGTGGGTGATGCGGCCTCGAATGAGGCGGCGCGGTTGGCGGCGATCAATCTACTGGCACTAGCCGAGGCGCAACTGGCCGAGACCGCGTTGCCCGCCGTCTTCACTCCGCAGACTTCGCCCGCGTTGCAGCAGGCGGCGGTGAAGGCTCTCGCGGCACAGGGTTCCGCGAAGTCGGTCGAGTTGCTGCTCGCCCCGTGGAAGACGTTTGGACCGGCCACGCGGCGCGAAGTCGTCGATCAACTGGTCTCATCGGCGGGGGGAGCGACTGCGCTGGTGAAGGCCGTCGAAACGGGGTCGATCAAGATTGGCGAGATCGAACGGGACAAGCGGCAACTGCTTCTCAACCATCCGAACGGAGCAGTGAAGGAAGCCGCGAAGAAGGTGCTCGCCGAACCACCGAGCAACCGCAAACAGGTCGTCGCCGACTATCAGGCCACGCTCGACCTGACGGGCGACGCCGCGCGAGGCCAGATGCTGTACGGCAAGACGTGCGTCCAATGCCATCGCGCGGGAACGGCCGGCCACCAGGTCGGCCCGGACCTCGCGAGCGTCCAGAACAAGTCACCGTCCGACTTACTCGTCGCGATCATGGACCCGAACCGCGAAGCCCAGCCGAGCTTTCAAACCTACACGGCCGTCACGCTGCAAGGACGCATCCACACGGGCCTGATTTCCGCCGAAACCGCCGCCAGCCTGACCCTCAAGCGGGCCGAAGCCAAAGAGGATGTCGTCCTCCGCGAAACGCTCGACGAACTGATCTCAACGGGTCAGTCCCTCATGCCCGAAGGCTTGGAAAGGGACATCGACAAACAGGCCCTCGCCGACCTGATCGCCTTCATCAAAGCGCAAGCCCCGGCGAAGTGAGGGCAGGGTTCACGCGGCTGAGTCGGCACGTCACTCGGCGGGCTTGTCGATCTTTTTCTCGGGTGGCTTTGGACGGATCTTGCCTGACTGCACGTCCTTCACGACTTCAGCGAGGATCACTGGGTCGGCGGTCTTCAGAACGTGATCGACGCGCGATTGCGGCGTGCCGAGCCGAAGCATGATGTCCTTGGCGGTCTCCCACAGCTTGGGCTTCTTCTTATCGCTGGCGAGATACAGCTCGGCGACAAGTTCACTGAGACGCTCGGCATCCAGCGCGGGGCGGTTCTCGTAGTACCGCTTGACGATTTTTTCCTGGTATCTCGACAGATCTCGCTGAGCCATGAGCTGAATCCGAAAGTAGATAGTGAATGGTGGGAGAGTGAATTGTCTGCAATCAGACCGCACGTTTGTAGAACGGCAGCGGCACGATGGTGGCCGATTCTCGCTTGCCACGAATGTCTACTTCGAGCGTCGATCCGATTGAGGAGTGATCGGCCGCAACGTAGGCCATCGCGATCGACTGTTCCAACGTCGGCGAGTACGTTCCCGACGAGACCAGACCGATCGGCTTGGGGCCGAAGAAGACTTCAGTGTGTTCTCGCGCGATTCGCTTGGAGCCGAGTCGCAGGCCGACGCGAACAGGTCGATTCGGCTGGTCCTTGATGCCGAGCAACGCTTCGCGTCCGACGAAGTCCGGCTTGTCGAGCTTCACAGCGAACGCCAAACCCGCCGTCAGTGGATCGACCGCTTCGCCGAGCTCGTGTCCATAGAGTGGCATCGCCGCTTCGAGTCTGAGCGTGTCGCGACAGCCGAGTCCGCATGGCAATAGGCCATCACCCTGACCTTCGTCGAGCAGGCGTTGCCAGAGCGCGATGGTCTCGGGGGCGTCTTGAGCGACGATGATTTCAAAGCCGTCTTCGCCCGTGTAGCCCGTCCGGCTGACGAAGGCTTCGCAGCCGGCGACTTCGGCGGGACAGCCCGAGTAATACTTGAGTGATCCGAGCGGGACATCACTTTGCGTCACACGCGACAGGATCGACAGAGCCTTTGGACCTTGGATGGCGATCATCGCGGTCTCCAATGTCTGGTCATCGAAGTCTAGGTCGCGAGCGCGATGCTCGTGATCGATCTCTGCGATGAGCCGCTCAACCCACGCGACGATCTTCGTCCGGTTGCTGGCGTTCACCACGAGGCCGAAGTTCATGTCGTTGAGCCGATTGACGAGAACGTCGTCCAGCACGCCGCCCGCCTCGTTGCAGACCAAGCCGTAGCGAATCTGTCCATCGATGAGGTTGTCCACGCGACAGGTCAACAGCCGCGACATCAACGGTTCGGCATCGAGACCGCTGAACGTGAGCCGCCCCATGTGCGAGATGTCGAACAACCCCGCCGCTTTCCGCACGGCATGATGCTCTTCCACGATGCTCGTGTATTGGACCGGCATCTCCCAGCCACCGAACTCGACGATGCGACCGTTGTGAGAAGCGTGCCAGTCGTAGAGCGGCGTGCGGAGGAGTGTCATATCGCGTTTGCTTCTTTCCCCTCACACCAGATTTGTGGGAGAGGGGCCGGGAGGTGAGGGAGTCACTGGCGGAGGTCAATCGTCATTCCTCATCGAAGGAAACCGAAGACCCCTCACCCTAACCCTCTCCCCGCAAGGCCGGGGCGAGGGGATAAGAAGATCACTCGCCCGAGAACAGGACGGCCTTCATGTACTCGCGGTTGAGTTGGGCGATGTTGGTCAGCTTGATTCCGGCGGGGCAGGCGGCTTCGCATTCGCCCGTGTTGGTG
Organism: Schlesneria paludicola DSM 18645; assembly: GCA_945862235.1. Taxonomy (GTDB): domain Bacteria; phylum Planctomycetota; class Planctomycetia; order Planctomycetales; family Planctomycetaceae; genus Schlesneria; species Schlesneria paludicola_A. The sequence goes on along the minus strand of CAMAYU010000040.1, from coordinate 16,574 downwards.
CAGTTGCCGAACTGTTCCTTGTCCATCGTGGCCACCATGCTGACGACTCGCTTGGATCGTTCGGTCTGGCCTTGAGGCAGGCTGGCGAGATGCGAGACTTTGGCCGAGACGAACAGCATGGCCGAGGCATTCTTGCATGAGGCGACACACGCGCCGCAGCCGATGCACGCGGCGGCGGCCATCGCTTCTTGCTGCTTGTGACCGGCAACGGGGATCGCGTTGGCATCGGGTGCGCCGCCGGTGTTCACCGAGACGTAGCCTCCCGATTGGATGATGCGATCGAACGCGGAGCGGTTGACGACCAGATCGCGCACGACGGGGAAGGCTTTCGCTCGCCAAGGTTCGATGACAATTGTGTCGCCATCGTTGAAGCGGCGCATGTGAAGTTGACAGGTTGTCGTCGCATTATCGGGGCCGTGGGCTTGGCCGTTGATCATGACTCCGCACGTCCCGCAGATTCCCTCACGGCAGTCGTGGTCGAACGCCACCGGCTCTTCACCCTTGGCGATGAGTTGTTCGTTCAGGATGTCGAGCATTTCCAGGAACGACATGTCGGTCGAGATGCCGCTGAGCTGGTACGCCTTCAGCGCCCCCGGCTGATCCGGCCCGGCCTGTCGCCAGATTTGCAGATTGAGGTTGAGTATCTTCGATCCGGTATGGCTCATGTTGGTCTCATCTGGTCATGTTGTCAGGCCCGAAGCAGGCCCACAAAGTCTGATGACAATCTCCCGTCTCCTCTGTGTCACTGTGTCTCTGTGGTAAAGATTCTTACCACAGAGACACAGTGACACAGAGGGAAAGCAGATGGTCTAAATGTTCCAAAACCAGCAACGTACGCTGGGCGGTTCCCAGCCTACGACAACTACTTGTAACTGCGTGTCCCAAGCGGACAGTCGCTGAACGTCAGCGGTTCCTTGTGTAGGACCGAGTCGCCTCCGATCCCCTTGAATTCCCACGCGGCGGCGTAGGCGAAGTTGTCGTCGTCGCGTTGGCATTCGCCTTCGCTCGTTTGATGCTCTTCGCGGAAGTGGCCTCCGCACGATTCGTCGCGATGGAGGGCGTCTCGCGCGAGGAGCTCCGAGAACTCAAGGAAGTCGGCGACTCGACCGGCGTGTTCGAGGTTCTGGTTGAGCGTCTCACCGCTGCCGAGGACCTTCACGTCGGACCAGAACTCTTCGCGGAGTTGCTTGATCGAGTCGATCGCCTTGATGAGGCCCTTCTCGTTACGGCCCATTCCGACGTTGTCCCACATGATGTGGCCGAGTGCCCGATGGAACTGCTCAACGCTGCGTTTGCCGTTCACTTTGAGAATCGACTCGACGCGCGACTTGGCTGTCGTGAGTGCCTCGCCAAACTCGGGGGCTTCGGTCGAGACTGGTTTCAATTTCTTCGTCGCGATGTGATCGCCGACCGTGTACGGGATGACGAAGTAGCCGTCGGCGAGGCCCTGCATCAGGGCGCTGGCTCCGAGGCGGTTGGCTCCGTGGTCCGAGAAGTTCGCTTCCCCGAGGACATACAAACCGGGGAGGTTGCTTTGCAGGTTGTAGTCCACCCACAAGCCACCCATCGTGTAATGGACCGCCGGGTAGATTCGCATCGGGACTTTGTAGGGGTTCTCGGCTGTGATCTTCTCGTACATGTGGAAGAGGTTGCCGTACTTGCCTCGCACCACGTCTTCGCCATCCCGCTTGATGGCGGCAGCGAAGTCGAGATAAACCGACAGGCCAGACGGCCCGACACCAAAGCCGGCATCGCACCGTTCCTTCGCTGCGCGGGACGAGATGTCGCGTGGGGCGAGATTGCCATAAGACGGATACCGCCGTTCGAGGTAGTAATCGCGTTCGTCTTCCGGAATTTGATCGGGTGAGCGCGTGTCTCCCTTGGTCTTGGAAACCCAGACGCGACCGTCGTTGCGGAGTGATTCGCTCATCAGCGTGAGCTTGCTCTGGTGAGTGCCGCTGACCGGAATGCAGGTCGGATGAATCTGCGTGTAGCACGGGTTGGCGAAGTAGGCCCCGCGTTTGTGGGCACGCCATGCGGCGGTCACGTTGCAGGTCTTGGCCATTGTCGAGAGGTAATAGGCGTTGCCATATCCACCCGTGCAGAGGACCACCGCGTCGCCAGAGAATGTCTCGAACTTCCCTGTCACCAAGTCGCGAGTCACGATCCCGCGAGCGACTCCATCGACGACGACGACATCGAGCATCTCGCGCCGCGCGAAGACTTTGATTCGTCCGGCATGCACCTGTCGCATCATGGCCTGATACGCGCCGATCAGAAGCTGCTGACCCGTCTGTCCCGCACAGTAAAAGGTTCGCGAGACCTGTGCCCCGCCAAACGAGCGGTTCGCCAACGAGCCGCCGTACTCACGGGCGAACGGCACGCCCTGCGCGACGCACTGGTCGATGATCGACGTGCTGAGCGTGGCCAGCCGATAAACGTTGCTCTCGCGCGCCCGCCACTCGCCCCCCTTCACCGTGTCGTAGAAGAGTCGGCGAACCGAGTCGCCGTCGTTGGTGTAGTTCTTCGCGGCGTTGATCCCGCCCTGAGCAGCGATGCTGTGAGCGCGACGCGGTGAGTCCTGGATGCAGAACGACAGAACGTTGTAACCCAACTCGGCCAGCGACGCGGCGGCAGAGCCTCCGGCCAGACCGGTCCCGACGACGATGATCGTGTTTTTTCGTTTGTTGTGCGGCGCGACGAGCTTGAGATCAAACTTGTGGCGATCCCACCGGGTCGCGATGTCGCCGGTTGGGCAGCGTCCGTCGAGCGGGGTTTCGGAAACTTGCGTCATGAGGAGTCAGCCGTAGGGTGCGTGGAGTCTTCGGAACGAACCGGGGGAAATGTGTTGTTTCTGATGGCGGTGCGTTCCGAAGACTCCACGCACCCTACTTGTTTTCAGCGTCAAATCATTACCGCGACAAACTCGGGACCAAGATCGGCAGGCTGGCAAATCCGGCCGCGATGGCGAACGCGAACAAGCGGCTGATCCACTTGATGAGCGGCGTGTACTTCGGGTGATTCAGGCCGAGCGACTGAAACGCACTGGCGAATCCGTGCGACAGGTGAAAGCCTAGGACGATCACGCCGATGGTGTAGACGACGCGGCTGATCGGGTTGCTGAGAACGGCGAGTGCATTCGCATACGGAGCGTTCGGAGCGTGTTCATCTAGGTACACGATGTCGGGCCGCGCTTGGAATTTCATGTCGATCAGATGCAGGATCACGAAGCCCAACACGACCGATCCCGAAGCAAACATCCACGTGCTGGGGCTGGCGGCCCAAAGCCCCTTCGCCTGCTTGGTCTGCTTCACGGCGTACTGATCGACGCGAGCCTTGGCATTCCCCCACGCGGTGGCAAACGCCAGATAGAGGTGGGCGAGGAACAGCACGAAGAGGCCGGTTTCAGCCACCATCAGCAGCTCTTCCTGGCTGTGCAGGAAGTGGGCGTAGGCGTTGTATTTCTCGGCACTGACGAAGAGGAGTAGGTTCCCTTCGAGATGCACCACGAGGAACCCGCACAGCAGCAGGCCGGTGATCGCCATCACGAACTTCTGTCCGATGGATGACGACAAGAAACGAAAGAACCAACGCAACCCGAACCAATCCAAAATCCCCGCTTTGGACGGGGAAGCTGCCGAATCCGACACGTTGTCACTCCCTGCGGCATCCGCCGCGATACCTCAACCGCCATCATTGGAGTCAAGCCAGTTCACGTTCGTCTGGCGGATTATAGGGAGCCACTTCACAACTTCAATTCAGGCCCTTGATGATGGTCGCACTTATCGCCGTTTGCCGGTTCAATCGACCTAGAACTCCTGAACCATTCCTTCAAACTCGGCCATGCGGTTGGGATCGAGTCCGGCCAGAGTCGCCTCGTGTCGCACCCAATCGAGGCCCAAGCGACCGACGTTCGCGGCGAGGATGCCGCGAATGCCTTCCGGATCGAGCGACCTGAAGGCGATCAGCTTGAGCAGCAACAAACCTTCGGCATCTGCGACTCGCACGACCTGCGAACCGAATAACTTCGGAACGTGCTCGTTCGAGGATGCGATGGAACAGTGGGAGACGGCCTTCAAACAGTCGATGTGAACTCCGCCCGGCCCGAGGACAACGAGCATCCCGCCGTCGTTCCAGTCGCGAATGGATTGCACGACATCCACCGTGCAGCCAGCCTCCGCCATTGCCTCCAAAAGTGGTGGCCGTTGGAGCGCGGGGATGTGCAGGAGGAAGTCGGCATCTTCTGTCGCTCGGCCTTGACCGTGAACCCCAATACGGAGTCCGCCAATCAGCACGTACTTGATCTGCTGACGTGCAAACACTGCCGAGACGGCCAGCATCGCGTCAGTCAGTCAGCCTTGTCCTCAGAACCAGGTTGCCCGGCGAGTTGCCTGCGAATGAACTCCTCAAAACACCTCGTGACTTCCCCCTTGCGAATACGTCGTAAGCGCCCGTGATCGACATTGTTTTGGGCTGACTCCCGCAATTGCTTGATGGCTTGTAACAGACCATCAACTACGCGGAGCCTATCCAGCAAGCTCAAGGAACGGGCTGCGGCAATCGACCGCTGCAAACGCTCTCGTGCGGTGGGGAATCGGATGGGAATGTCGATCGTGGGGGAAACACTCACGAGTCATGGGCAGTTCGCTGTTGCGGAATTCATTCGCAAAACCACGTCCGCGCCACAAGAGAAGAACGAGTGATGGGAATCGGCAATTAGAGATGTTGGCTGCGTCGATCGCTGGCTGATTGTTCATTCGGAGTTCATTATCGTCGTGCCCGAGTCGGAAATGGCCGACTCACCGGCTAAGTGTGACGACAAGATTCTCAACGAATCACAACAGGAGACGGACAGGATGAGCAACAAGATCGGCTGGAACAGGCTCGCGGTATTGGCGGCATTGGTGATCGGGTGGTCCTCGTCGTGGGGGACGGCGGCCGAACCGATCCGGTTGTGGGACGGGGACGCTCCCGGTGCATTGGGCAAAGAGGATCCTGATGTCCCGACTTTGACTCCGTATCTTCCCGCGAGTGACAAGGCGAGCGGCACGGCCATCGTCGTCTGCCCCGGTGGCGGATACGGTGGACTCGCGGGGCACGAGGGCGAAGGCTATGCGAAGTGGCTCGCCGACAATGGCGTCGCTGCGTTTGTGTTGAAGTACCGACTCGGGTCGAAGGGGTATCGGCACCCGGTCATGTTGGGAGACGCTTCAAGGGCGATTCGCCTCGTGCGATCAAAGGCCGCCGACTGGAAGCTCGACCCCAAGCGGATCGGCATCATGGGGAGCAGTGCCGGTGGACATCTGGCCTCAACGGCCGTGACGCACTTCGACGCGGGGAAGGCCGACGCAACGGATGCGATTGAAAAGCAAAGCTCACGCCCCGACTTCGGCATCCTGTGCTATGCGGTCATCTCGATGCAGGACGGAGTGACGCACAGCGGCTCGAAAAGAAACCTGCTCGGTGATAAGCCCGATCCCGCATTGGTCGAACTCCTTTCCAACGAGAAGCAGGTAACAAAGGAAACGCCCCCCTGCTTCGTCTGGAGTACGCAAGAAGACAAAGCGGTTCCCGTCATGAACTCGCTGCAATTCGTGATGGCCCTTGAAAAGGCGGGAATCGTTTACGACTTCCACGTCTACCAAAAAGGCCCGCACGGCATCGGCCTGAGCGAAGGAAGAAACGGCGTCGCGGCAAACGATGTCCACCCGTGGGGCAAAGACGTGCTGTTCTGGATGAGGCAGAACAGTTGGCTGAAGTAGCGGGCGGACGGCAGCCATGTCACGACATGGCGTCTGTTGGCAGCCGGTTGCTCAAGCACGACGAGTCTTCCCGCCGTCTCCCTCTACAGGAATTGTTGTGGACGACGGTTCCCACCCCCGTCACGATGGCACCGCATTTTGACTCCGCCGTTTCTCGTCGTTTTTTGTGGCCCTTTTGCTGGAATGTGCTTCCGTGTCAATCGCTCCTGAACTGAACCCAATGGCGTCTCTCGCTGAGCCATTGGGAATGGCATCACCCATCACAACCTCGCGGCCCGCACGCGGTAAGACGGTTGCCGTCATGCCCGCCTACAACGCGGCCCGAACGTTGGAGCGGACTGTCGCGGACATTCCGCCAAACACTGTCGATGAGATCATCCTCGTCGATGATTGCAGCCGTGACAACACGGTCGAGATTGCCGAACGACTCGGGCTGACAGTCATTCGTCACGAGAAAAACCTCGGTTACGGAGGCAATCAAAAGACGTGTTACCGGCGGGCGTTGGACTCCGGTGCCGACTACATCGTGATGATTCATCCCGACTATCAGTACGACAGTCGCGTGATTCCCGTCGCGGTCGAAATCATCCGACTCGGTATCTGCGACTTTGTAATGGGTTCGCGCATTCGCACGCGGCACGAAGCCCTTTCCGGCGGAATGCCCGCTTGGAAGTACGTCGCCAACCGCGGCCTGACGTTGATCGAGAACGTCGTCCTCGGACAGAACCTCGGCGACTTTCACAGTGGCTTCCGGGCGTATCGTCGCGAAGTCTTGGAGACGATCCCGTACATGAAGAACTCGAACGACTTCGTGTTCGACAGCGAGTTCCTCGCGCAGGCCGTTCACTTCGGCTTCAAGCTCGGCGACATCCCCGTCCCCGTCCGCTACTTCGATGAGGCAAGCAGCATCAATTTCCGACGCAGCGTGAAGTACGGCCTCTCGACGCTCGGCGTGTTGGCCAAGTACAGCCTGCGCCAGATGGGCCTGTATCGATCAAGCCTGTTTCAGGCCGAGCCGCCTCGCCAGTGAACTCGATTGCTCTGGATCGCGTCCGGTTGAAGTTGATCGCCTGCATTGGCTGACTGACTTCATGCGGGCGCGAGGCAAACTTTTCTGACGCCTGTAATTTCTGGCCACGTGAAATCAATTGCCAGGCTCTCTGGCAAACATTTCGGCCACAACATCAACGGGCGTCGGTTGATTTGACGGCATACTACTCGACCGCTAACATGCCGCCCCGCTTGGTAGGGGTTGTGCGAGAATCTTGTGGTGCCTGATTGGAATAGCACCGAGAACATCGCCTCATAATTCGTCGAGGAGTCGGCAACGTGTCTGAGATTGTGGTGAAGGACTTCCTGGAAGCTGGCATTCATTACGGGCACCGAACCAGTCGGTGGAACCCGAAGATGCGACCGTACATTTATGGTCGCCGGAATCTGATCCACATCATCGACGTGAAAGAGTCCGTCAGGGGTTTGCTCCGTGCAAAGCGTTACCTGCAGAAGGTCTCGGCGGCGGGGAGCCTCGTGCTGTTCTGCGGCACGAAGAAGCAGGCGGCCGACACGATTCGCGACTCGGCTGTTTCGGTCAATATGCCTTACGTCGACTATCGTTGGCTGGGCGGCATCTTCACCAACTTCCGGACGATTCGCAGTCGTATCAAGCGACTCGAAGAACTGGACCAGATTTTCAGTTCCGGCTCGATTGAAACGTATTCCAAAAAGATGCAGTCCACGCTGCTCCGTGAACACAAGAAGATGCTGCGGAACCTGAATGGTCTGCGCATCATGAACCGCCTCCCCGAGGCGATCATCGTTGTTGATCCTCGCAAGGAGCACAACGCCGTTCACGAAGCACGTCTCGTTGGAATCAAGGTCATCGGATTGCTGGATACGGATTGCGACCCAGACTTGATCGATCTGCCGATTCCGGGCAACGACGACAGCATCCGCTCGATTCAGTTGGTCCTTAAGCACTTGGTCGGAGCGATCGTCGAAGGCCGCGCCAGCTTGCCCAAGGACAGTGCCGCGGCTGCGGAAGAAGTGCAGTACAAGGCTGTGCCGTCCATTCAAAATTGATCGCTGCCAATCTTGAGTCGCCCCAGCAAGCATGAATTGATTCACTGCGATGCCTGAGCTGAGCGAAAGAGATTGGAAATCTGTTCGGGGCATTTGGTTGCGAGTTCGTATTCGCAGTCTCTCCGTTGTGTTCATGTGGTTGTTGAATTGTTCGCTGAAGGAGTGTTTGTGATGGCAGAGATCACCGCGCAGGCCGTTAAGCAACTGCGTGATCTGACCGACCTACCCATGATGGATGTCAAGAAGGCTCTTGTCGAAGCTGAGGGGAACCAAGAGCGGGCCATCGAGATTTTGAAAGAGCGTAACAAGAAGGTCATGCTGAAGCGGCTTGAGAACTCCACTTCGGAGGGCGTCGTTCGCGTTGTAATCTCCGCCGATGGAACTCAGGGAGCGATGGTCGAGATTCAGTGTGAATCCGCCCCCGTCGCGAAGGCTGATGATTTCCTGTTCCTCGCGGATCAATGCGTCAAGCAACTCTTAACTGGACCGGGCGCGATCACTCCTGAGGAACTCTTGGCTCAGTCAGCTCCTGATCGAGCTGGGATGACGTTGGGTAGTTTGCTCGAAGAAGTCGTCGGCAAGATCCGTGAAAAGATGGTGGTTTCTCGCGTGATTCGCGTCGCCGGACCTGCCGGTGGTTACGCTCACCACGATGGCAAGACCGGTGTGCTGTTTCGTGCCGCAGGTGAAAACAAGACGGCACCCGTACTCCGTGATGTGGCCATGCACATAGCTGCACTGAAACCATTGGTCACGAACAGTGAAGAGCTGTCAGCCGACTTGGTATCCGCCGAGCGAACTCGGTTGACTGATGAAGCAGCTGCTTCTGGCAAGCCCGCCAACATTGTCGAGAAAATTGTAGATGGCCGCATGAAGACCTTTTACGCCGAGAACGGCGTGTTGGGTTTCCAGTTGTTTGCGAAAGATGACTCCAAAACGGTCAACCAAGCCTTGGCCGAGAGCGGCCTCAAGGCGATCGGCTTTACAAGGTGGGTTCTTGGAAACTGAAGCCACTCGCGCGGTGGAGCGGCTCGAAATTCGGGCAGTTTGAGTTCAGCGCGGGGGGCAATTTGCCCCCCGTTTGCTTTGGTAAGACTTCAGAATGGATTGATGGTCCGGATCGAGATCAGCTCACGGAGAGAGGCAGTTCAATGACTGACACAGCGTTACCCAAGTACAAACGTGTCCTGCTGAAGCTCAGCGGCGAAAGTTTCGCCCGACCGGGTGAATCGGGAATCTGCCTCTCTGAAGTTCAGGTGATTTGCGAACAGATCAAGCGCGTGGTCGAGTCAGGCGTCCAGCTCGCAATCGTCTGTGGCGGGGGCAATATACTTCGAGGCCGTGAGTTCTCGTCGTCGAACTCGATTGTCGTCCCGGCAACAGCCCACTACATGGGAATGTTGGCGACCGCGATGAACGCCCTCGCATTGCAAGATTCGCTGGAGCACTTCGGTGTTCCAACGCGAATTCAGAGCGCAATCACCATCCCGCCCGTGGCCGAACCATTCATTCGCCGACGTTGCATTCGCCATCTTGAAAAGGGACGCGTCGTGATTCTGGCGGCTGGAACGGGTAGCCCGTTCGTGACGACCGACACCGCTGCCGCTCTTCGAGCCAGAGAGATTGATGCGGATCTCGTCGTCAAGGCCACGCGCGTCGATGGGGTTTACTCGGATGACCCACTCAAAAATCCACATGCCGTCCGGTACTCAGAAATCAGTTATCAGGATGTCCTGCGCCAGAACTTGCAGGTGATGGACGCGCAGGCCATTCATCATTGCATGGAACATGACATTCCGATCGTGGTGCTGAACTATCAAAAGCCAGGCAACATTGAACGGGCCATTGCCGGGGAGCGACTTGGGACGCGAGTCAGTTCCGCCCCCGATCGCGCATGACTTTCGTCGCCTGTAGACTCCTGCTTTATGCGTCGATCGTGCTTGGCTGTCGTCGTTGGTTCGCGTGTCGTTCTCGTTGATCGAGACGTGGTGTTGGTCGTGTCGCACTGTTGATCAAATCATTTCCAGGAGCTGATCTCTCATGGACCCTGATGAAATTCTGTTGGATGCTGAAGAACGCATGGAAAAGGCCGTCCATGTTGTGCAGAACCAGTTGCAGGGACTGCGTACCGGCCGTGCAACTCCAGGCTTGGTCGATTCCATCCGAGTCGATTGCTATGGCTCGCCCACGCCGCTCAAACAAATCGCAACGATCAGCGTTCCCGAACCTCAGCAGATCATGATTCGGCCGTTCGACCAAGGGACGCTGAACGACATTGCGAAGGCGATTCAATCGAGTGATGTGGGCTTGGCACCCAACTCGGACGGTCGCGTGATTCGGCTCAATATCCCGCCCCTCTCGACAGAACGCCGGAAGCAATTGGTCTCACGGCTAAAGGACTTGGCGGAAGACGGTCGCGTCGCCATTCGCAACGTTCGCCGCGATGCCAACAAGCACGCCGATGTCGCGCTCAAGGACAAGACGATGAGCGAAGATATCCACGATCAGACCAAGGAAAGCGTGCAGAATCTGACCAAGCATTTTGAAGGCCAGATCAATTCGCTGGTCGAGTCGAAGGAGCAGGACATCATGGAGTCGTAGCGCGAGCCATTGAAAACGATTCCGCCCAGCGAAGCCTGACACGCAAACGAAGCCCGTGCGACATCGGTCCTGCGTTTGCGTGTCGGGCTTACTTTTTTTGCGACTGCAAACAAACACAGCCCGGCCTCCTTTCAGGAAGCCGGGCTGTGGGCGCAACGGCGAGCCGGGTCGCTCGTCGTCGCGTCTGTTTCAATGAAAGTCTTACTCTCGCAACGAAGCCGTTCCCGTCAGCGTTTCCGCTCCAAGCCGACCTGACTGCGAAAACTGGAATGTGTCGAACGAGAAGCTGTTGTTGGGAACTCCGGATTGTCGCAACGGAGCCAAGAGTTCATCCGGTGTGAACAGAGACACGGGCTTCACGGACGTGTTGAGCCGCTTCCGGGCGATGGCATGGCTGCGGGCGGAGACTTCCATGAACTCCTGCTTCCGCTTTGCATCGACTCCATCCAGCTTGTTGCCGATGACTTCGATCCAACCTGGGTGCTTGGCCATGGCCTGCGACATCAGATGCGCGAACAGGGTCATCTGCTTGAAGTTGCGATCCGCGATCGTGTGGCTGACGGGTGAAATCGCTTTCGCCACCGTCTCGATCGCTTGCGAGGGAAACTCGACAAAAACATCACCGGAATGAGTGCCGATGACACGCCCATCGGGTTCCTTGGCAAAGGTCGTCTGCAACCGCATCAGCGATCTCGCAACGATCGGCTTCGGCAGCAGCGGACTTTTGAAGGCTCCGTCGCAGTGGATCAGTGTGTCTTCGGGCGTGTGATAGAACAGCTCGACCTCTCCGATGGAACCGTCTCCCGCATCTGCGTGATAGCGATTCGGCCCCACCTCTTGGAGGTTGAACTTCGAGATGTCCATCGCCCGCCAAGTGGCCACGGCCACATCCGGATTGCGTACGAAGTAGCCGTAAACATCGGGATCGACCTCGAACGACAGCGAGGGCAGGCGACGAAACATGCCGATGTTCTTCAGCAGCGACTCCGCTTTGCCGCGTGCTTCGTTCGACAATCGTTCCAACGGGAGATCGTGCAGTGCCTGCTTGCGGACGGCTGTCGTGGATGAACCGGTTTTCATCGTGTTCACGCCGAGCGTCTGGAAGGAGGCCTCCATCTCCGCATCGGCGGCCGAAGCCCTGACACCGGCCGTTTCCAGACCGTCGCGCGGCGAAACAGGATCGGTCGCCCAGCCCGCTCCTGGCCATGTGGCTTCCGCCAGAGCCAAACCACAAATCGCTCCGGCCGACCAAACCCAGTGCCGACCAAAACGCTTTCGATGACGAGTCATCTCGGTCCATCCCCCCGAGCCAATTCCGCCAGTGAACTGGCCAAACGGCTGCTGGCCGTAGAGACTTGGCTCACGGCGACGCCGCGTCCAGATTGCCCGGTAATCGGTCACTCCCCACAATTTCCGATCGCGGGGAGTGACCGATCACCGGCACAATGTCTTTCATCGGCACGACTGCTACGACCGGTACAGTCGGAATAATGACTCAAGTCCAGCACGAGCGTGAGTTGCCCGGAGCCAACGCCATCACGGAGATGCGATGTCGCATCAAACGGCAAGACGGCCAACACGTGACTCAAATTCCACGCGATCAAACGCCACAATCCTGGACAGCATGAGTCGTGGCTATTGATGAGGCGAAACACTTGAAACACGGAGTACCAGCGGTGCCACAACCACTCACCCCCTTGGTTCAAGAAGTCGCGGCGTTACTCAACCGGTCGAGACAGCGGGTCGTTTTCGCGGAGAGCTGCACTGCTGGACTGGTCGCCGCGTCACTCGCTCGGGTACCGGGAATCTCCGAGTACCTTTGCGGCTCAGCCGTTGTGTATCGGCTGGAGACGAAATCGAAGTGGCTCGATATTCCCGCGGCTCTGCTGGACGATCCCGGTCCCGTCAGTAATGTCATCGCGTCGCTGATGGCTGAGCGAGTGTTGGCCCTCACCCCGGAAGCCGACTTCGCGGTGTCGATCACCGGGCACCTCGGGCCGAATGCGCCGAGTGATCTGGATGGCGTCGTCTATGTCGGAGTCGCGCGGCGAGAAGTGCCGCACGGCCTAGGCTCAATGCGGACTCTGACAACACAGCATCAATTGCCGCTCGAACAGGAACATGTCTCGCCGATCCAGTGCAGCTCCCGAGGTGAGACCATTCGAGAAGTGCGGCAATGGGCCGCCGTTGCACTCGTGCTGACCACTGTTCGTGATTTGTTGCACACGAGCCTTGGTGCCGGTTTGTAACTGGCCAGCCCGGCATTCTCTCACACCGATAGGCGACGGCTTCCCCGAATCATTCGACCATGGGCTTCTCATACGGTTCTGCCACCGCAGGTGCGGGTGTCGAGGGAACCGGTGATCCCCCGGATAAAAACGCGGTGCCTGGATACGAATACGGGTAGCTGGTCGGATAGAGATTGCAGTCGTCGTAACGGCCCCACGTTCCTTCGCGACAGCAGTACCAGCTTCTCTGCCGGCCATTGTCGCCGCACCAATCGGGCTTCCCCGCACGGCTGATGTCCCAGCGCGGGTGATACCAGTTGTCGAAATGCAGATGGGAATCACTGACATCATCGACCGCGCTGGCATACGAATGCATGAGCGAACAACAGCGGCAACCCGATGAAAGGCCACTGGCGATCACCATCCCCACCACCAACCAGAGCCTTCTCATCGCCTGCCCCTTTATAAATGGTGGCCTTGTTTACTCAGATGTCACGCCCAGAGCCGCCTGTTGAAGACCTCGTAGCACAGGCGGCTCGCCTGTGTTTTTCAACGAGACATGTGAGCAGGCGGGCCGCCTACTCGAAGTGTTTCAACAGGCTGATCGTCCTTGCGCCAACTCACCAACTGCCATCGACCGTCCGCGCGTACCGACTTGAGTGGTTGTCCCGGTTGAATCAGCCGTTCGGTCACGAGGCCGCTCGTTTGCCGACAGACATACCGTTCGACCGTATCTATTGAATGGAGTGCGCAATCGGCGGGGACTATGATGCCGCCCGTTGTCGAAGACCGGGTTTCCGAACGGCCGGGCTTCGCAACACTGCCACCACGCCCCCCCTCGGATGCCTCATGCCTGTTTCTGATCAGTCTGAACGGATCGCCATTGTGGGCGTGGGGGGTATCTTTCCCGGTGCGCCGGACCTCGACACGTTTTGGAAGAATGTCGCGAATGGTGTCGATTGCGGGCGGCATGTGCCTGACGGACGGTGGTACCTCTCGCCCGAGAAGGCATCCGCGCCGTGGCCTCCGCAACCGGATCGCGTCTATTCGACATGGGGCTGCTTCATTGAGGGCTTTCAGTTTGACCCCGAAGGGCTGAACCTTGACCGCGCTTTGCTGGAGCGGCTCGACCCGATGTTTCATCTCGGACTGCATGCGGCGCGCGCGGCGTTTCGGGACGCGAGACAGCTTGGGGGCACCGACCTCGCGCGCGTCGGCGTGATTCTCGGCAACATCGCGCTCCCGACCGAATCGACTTCCGCCATCTGCCGCGATGTCGTCGGACGGACGTTCGTTGAGAACCTGATCGATGTGACCCCGCTGCCGGACGAGAGACGCCACGTACTCAAAGCCGCGCTGAACCGAAGTGACTGGCACCCGCTAAATCGCTACGCGGCCGGTCTCCCGTCGAGCCTCATCGCACAGGGCCTTGGTCTGGGCGGGACGGCCTTCACGCTCGATGCGGCCTGTGCATCGTCGCTCTACTCGTTGAAGTTCGCGTCGGAGGAACTGCTGGCTCATCGCGCCGATGCGATGTTGGCGGGGGGGATGTCTCGGCCCGATTGCCAGTACACGCAGATGGGCTTCGCGCAGCTGCAGGCGTTGTCGAAGAGTGGCCGTTGTGCGCCGCTCAGTGGTGAAGCGGATGGACTTGTTGTCGGTGAGGGAGCGGGCGTCTTCGTCCTCAAACGGTTGAGCGATGCAGTCGCGGCGGGCGATCACATTTATGGCGTCATCGCGGGGATCGGCCTCTCGAACGATCGGGGTGCGAACCTGCTGGCCCCGGCTTCCGAAGGGCAACTCCGCGCGATGCGTTCCGCCTACGAACAGGCCGGTTGGCAGCCGAGCGATGTCGATCTGATCGAATGCCACGCGACGGGGACTCCCGTCGGAGACGCCGTCGAAATCGAGTCGCTGCATCAACTCTGGCAGAACGAACACGCGCGGCCTCAGCAATGCGTCATCGGCGGAGTGAAGTCGAACGTCGGCCATTTGCTCACCGGAGCCGGCGCGGCTGGCCTGATGAAAGTCCTTTTCGCACTCAGGCACCGCACGCTGCCGCCGACCGCCAACTACCGACAACCCGCCGCGCGCATGGCCGCTGCCGACAGCCCGTTCCGTGTGTTGGCGGAAGCGCAGCCGTGGGTGGAGAGAGTTGAAGGTCGAGGGTTGAGGGTTGAGGGGCAGCAGGAAGACGGCGCTCACATCCCGCGCCGAGCCACCATCAACGCCTTCGGCTTCGGCGGCATCAACGCGCATGTGCTGATCGAGGAGTGGTGCGATGACAGTAGAATGGGCACTCCTGCCCGTCCTCTTCGTTCGTCATCGCCGCGTGATGCAATGACACCGCAAACTCAAAGCCAAGGCGAAGAGCGGACGGGCAGGAGTGCCCATCCGACAGTCGCTGCGAGCGATCCCCGGCCGATCGCCATCGCCGGGAAATCCACAATCGTGGGCGAGCGGTCAGATGCAGCCCCGCATGTGCGAGCCATCGACGAAGTTCGGATGCCAATGGGCCAGTTCCGCATTCCGCCGCTCGAAATGCAGGACATGCTCCCGCAGCAGCAACTGATGCTGAAGGTCGCTGCCGAAGCGCTGCGCGACGCGGAGTCTCTGCTCCTCAACCCTCAACCTAAAACCCTCGACCCGTCCCGCACCGGCGTCTTTATCGGGATCGAACTCGATCCCAACACGACGAACTTCCACCTGAGATGGTCGATCGAGCAGGACGCCCCGCGCTGGGTCGAGATGCTGGGCCTCGACCTCACGCCGGACGAACTCGCTGAGTGGACGAAGCAACTCAAGGACGCCGCCGGCCCGCCGCTCACACCGAACCGCGTGATGGGCAACCTCGGCGGTATCGTCGCCAGCCGTCTGGCCCGCGAGTTCGATGTCGGCGGCCCCAGCTTCACGATTTCGGCGGGAGGCGACTCGGGCGGTGTCGCGTTTCGTGTCGCGGTCGGCATGTTGCAGCGAGGCGAGCTGGATCGCGCGATCGTCGGCGCGGTCGATCTGCCGTGCGATGTTCGCTATCTCGTTGGCGCGACGGAAGACGAACCGCAAGACGGCGCGATCGGCTTCGTGCTGACTCGGCTGGAGGACGCTCATCGCACGGGCACGCGCATCCACGCGGTGTTCAACGAAGCCTCCAACCGCTGCGGCCCGCTGAAGCACCACCACCCCACCGGGCTTCTCAATTCGTTCCGCCCTGAAGCTGCGACCGCTTCCGCACGCGAGCTTTGGCGAGACGCAACCGAAGATGGACCGGTCCCGCAAACATGCAGATCGGCGGGTTGGCGCAAGCCGCTTGGCGAAACGGGCCGAGTCGCGTTCGTCTTCCCTGGTTCGGGCAATGCCTTTGTCGGCATGGGCCGTGAGTTGCTCGCCGCGTTCCCCGATGTACTGCGTCGTCAGGAAGCTGAGAACCAACGGCTCCACGATCAGTATCGCCCCGACCTCATTTGGGAAGGCCGTTCCAATGCCGAGTTGCTCGCCAACCACAAGGCGATGATCTTCGGACAAGTCGCCATCGGAACGGCGGTGTGTGATCTGCTGGCACTGTTTGGCGTGAGGCCCTCGGCCAGCATCGGCTACAGCCTCGGCGAGTCCGCCGCGTTGTTCGGCCTGCGCGCTTGGATCGACCGCGATGAGATGCTGCGTCGGATGGAAGAGTCGCCGTTGTTTGGCAGCGACCTCGTCGCGCCGTTCGATGCGGCGCGAAAGGCGTGGGGCGTGCCTGAGGGTGAGTCGGTCGATTGGGTCTCCGGGGTGATCGACCGCTCGGCGGATGAATTGCGGGCGACGATGGCTGGGCTAGAGGCAATCGACTTGAAATCGGAACTCGGTGAGCCGGGCGGCGTCAGCCCCCGGACTGCTTCATTCGATGCGAAGAGTCCGGGGGCTG
>CAMAYU010000039.1 GCA_945862235.1 Schlesneria paludicola DSM 18645 | reverse complement strand
GTCAGGTGGTTCAAAGTTCATTTTTCGCTGCGAAAAATGAACTTTGAACAACCTGACCCCAAACACTGTTTTCAAGCAGGACGGGCAGGAGTGCCCATCCTACAAATCAATGAGGTCACGCGGTGAAGCAGCAAGTTGGGTTGGTTCTTCAGTTCCTCGTCCTCACGGCGACACCACTCATTTCGTGGTGGCAGCTTCAGTTTGGGTTCAGCCTGATCTGGATGCCCGCGCTGCTGGCGGTGGCGGCCGCGTTGTTTTGGATCGGGACTCGACTGAGGGAGTCGAAATGAACGGACGAACGGCCCGGCTGATGACCGGAATCTCCGCTTGGGGCGTGCCACTGCTTGGCCGCTCTGGGCCAAGCAGTGTTCTAAACGCAATCAGCACTGCTTGGCCCAGAGCGGCCAAGCAGTGGCACAGTCTACGGGGCATCGGTGGCTGTTGGTTCTTGGTGTTGATGGCGAGCGTTTCCGCGAGCGCGGCCCAACCGGCGCAGAAACCGATGCTGGAGGCAGCGACGGTTGCGGCGGACACCAGCGTGCGAAAGCGTCTCGGCACGGTTGAGGATTATCTGTCCGACAAGCGTTGGGCTGAGGCCGCGGACATTCTGCACGAACTTGCTCAGTCGGAAGGGCGTTCGTTGGTGCTGGCTCAGCCGGGGCAGGCGGGAACGACGGCGGTCTATCTCAATGTGGCGACACGCTGCCAAGTGTTGTTGTCGCGGATGCCGACGGAAGGCTTGATCGCCTACCGCCGCAAGGTTGATCCGCTGGCGAAGCGTTGGTTTGAGAACTGGCAGCGGACGCGAGACCGTTCGGAACTGGAGCGACTCGTCCGACAGGCGTATCTCAGCAGTTATGGCGACGACGCATTGTGGGCACTCGGTGAAGCGGCTTGGGATCGGGGAGACTTTGCCACGGCGCGGTTGTTCTGGTCGCAAATCGTCGCGTTGCTCGAGGAGGCGCGGGCAGCCAACTTCCCGACGGTGCTGCGTTATCCCGACAGCGATCTCGATCCGGCGACGGTGCTATCGCGGCTGGTCCTTTGTTCGCTGATGGATGGAAACCGCGTGCGGGCCTTTGAGGAGCAGCAGCGGTTCGAACAACTCTATCCGCAGGCAGTCGGCACGCTCGCGGGAAAACAGGGGCGATTGGCGGAGTTGCTCAAGCAGGTTCTCGAAGAGTCTGTCGCGTGGGACGCGCCGCCGCACGCAGACGACGCGGCGACGTTTGGCCTCGCACCGGCGCGGACTCAAACCTTGCCCGAAGTGATTGATGTCGGCCCGCCGCGTTGGAAGCAGCCGCTCACACCCAACTTGCTCCGGCATCTCGAACGCTCGCGATCGAATCCCGATCGCGGGCCGCTCAGCACACATCCCGTCGTCTTTCGTGACCTCGTGCTGGTGAACGATGCCGATTCGATCTCTGCCTTTCATTTGCTGACGGGTGATCCCGCGTGGCCGACCGAACGGGGGACGGCTCAGATCTATCCTCCCGCCGCAGTGGAGCGAACCCCCGCGCCCGATCGCCTGAGCGTGGGTGTGCCGTGGTTCACGATGACGGTGGCTGACGGGAAGCTGTTCGCGCGACTTGGCTCACCGGTCTCCGGCCCCAGCGGGACGGAGCCGCGTGATTTGGAGAGCGATCTCGTCTGTCTCGACCTGGCCAACGGCGAGGGCCGACTCGTTTGGAGAATCTCGGCCAGCGAATGGCCGCACGACGGCGAGCAATCGTGGCGATTTGAAGGTTCGCCTGTCGTGCATGATGGCCGCGCGTACCTGATCCACAGCCGTCGTCGCCCGCAGCTTGAGTTCGCGCTGACGTGCCTCGACGCCGCGAATGGAGCACGGTTGTGGACGCGGCCGCTCGCGACCTCGCGCACGACGATCGAGGACCATCACAATCGGGTCAGCCATCTGCTGCCGACGTTCGGTGCCGGAAAGTTGTTCGTCTCGACCGACGCCGGTGCGATCGTGGCGGTCGAGGCGCAGAGCGGTCGCATCGAATGGGCCGTCACGTACGAAAGCCGCCTGCCGGGCGATGTCGCCGATCAATCGGATCACGCCAAGCAGGGCTTGGTCCCGGCGATGTTCCACGAGGGGCTGGTGTTCGTCGCCCCGAACGACTGTGACCGGCTGTTCTGCATCGAAGCGGACTCGGGCCGTGTCCGTTGGCAGAAGCCGCATCCCGCGCGAGACCGCTGGCGACACTTGCTCGGTGTCGTATCGAGTGACTCCGGATCGAAGCTCGTCATCAGCGGCCACTCGTTGCGGACGTTGGATGTCGAGACGGGGCGCGAGGGCTGGCGTGTCCTCGCATCAAACGACATCACCGAGCGTGGCTACGGACGCGGCGTGTTGGCGGGAGACGCCGTGCTGTGGCCGACACGCGAGGGACTTCAAATTCTCGATGCGGCCAGCGGTCAGCCACGACGCAACGTCCCCTTCAACACGCCCGACTCCGCCGAGTCCGGCGGCAACGTGCTGGTTGCGGGTGGAATGTTGTTGATCGCACAATCCGACAAACTGGTCGCGTATGGCGAGTACAGCCTGCTCAAGGAACGACTGCATCGCGATCTGTCGTCGCGGTCGGACAAGTCACTGATGCTCTTCAAACTGGCGGAAATCGAAGCTGCGGCGGGCAACCTCGACGCGGCAACGAAGGCCCTTCGGACCGCGAGGCAACTCGATTCAAAATCGTCTCCAACGAATGAGGTCTCGCATCAGCAAGACCTCGCCCGGTTGAGCGAACTGCTGCGTCGTGCTTCGATGAAGAAGTCGGTGGAAGGGGACGCCGACGAGGCGGTCGCAGGCCTGAACGAGGCGCTCGCACTCGCGACAGAACCGGCCGATCGCGCGCGAGTCTTGTTCGACCTGGCATCGGTCGAACAGGTACATCAGCGTCCTGAAGCGGCTGTCGAACACTGGCAACACATTTTGGACGATGCTCAATTACGAAAGGCCGTTCGCCGGGAAGCGGTCAGCGAGGCCACGGCGGGAAACGAAGCGACCGCTGCAATCGGGCGACTCCTCGCACAGCACGGTCGCGCGGCGTATGCCTTGGTCGAACCCCGGGCTTCGCAACAGATCACCTCCCGCATGCAAGAACGAGATGCCGCCGGACTCCGTGCGGCACTCACGCAGTTTCCGCACTCGGCGGTTGTGCGTCGCGCGCGATTCATGCTTGCGTCACTTGAATGCGAGGCGGGACAAATTCAATCGGCCAACCCGATCTTCGCTCGGCTAGTGGATGAAGGAACGACACCAGCCGAACAGGTGCCCGCCCTTGTGGCGTGGGCGGAGGCTCTCGAATCTGCGAGCTACTGGCGCGGATCGGGCCGCGTTTGGCAGCGGCTGAATGAAGCTCGGTTCGCCCATGAAGTTCTCGATCACGGCGGTGCGACTCGCCGCGCGTACGAATTCGCCCGAGAACGACTGACTCGCCCCGAGTACCACGCCTACGAAGCCGCGTCGCTCCAGCCGATCTCGTTTCTCGAACGAGCGTGGACGGTGAACCTCGCGCCCAAAGTCGATGGCGCAAGCGCAGCCGAAATCAGCAACGCCTTGGCACCGACGGCGTTCGTTCCTGAACGTGAACCACCGTCGAAGTCACTCGCGTGCGTGATCGTTCATCGGGGCGGCGACTCGACCGGCGAATCCGGACGGCGGCTGGAATGCTTCGATCGCGAATCGGGTCACGTCCGCTGGCAACAGCCGTTCTCCGTGACACCGCGTTGGGTCGCGTACGCGGAAACGCACTTGCTCATCGCGGCCGATGACGAGTTGTCGGCGCTGACTCTCGAATCGGGGCGGCTCCTGTGGTCAGTCGCCTTGCGCAGCGCGGAGCCAGCGAAGTCGAAGCACCTCTCCGCGAACTCACCCCTCGCCCCGGCTCTACGGGGAGAGGGGCCGGGGGTGAGGAGTTCTTCGATCGGCTCGAAGTCGCACGCCCAGCTTCAATCTCGCGATCATTGGGTCATCGAGTTCGAGCCGCAGTCCGGCGTGAGACTCATCGACGCGCGAACGGGTGAGACCGCGTGGTCGTTCCATCCGCCGGGCCAACTCGAGAGCAACTGGACCTGCGGCGCGAAGCAGATCGCCTTGCAAACGATTCAACCCGCGACAACTTGGCTGCTGGAGATCGGGGCCGAGCGTCGCGTCGCCGAACTGACCGGCCATTCCGAACCGTGGCGTCGCCCGCCAGTCATCGACGATGACGGACGAGTCACCGTCGTCACCGACACCCGCCGCGTGGAATGCCTCGCAGCCCAAGTTGTGTCGCCCGCTTGGACATTTCGCGGCGGCATGTCGTTCGCGCACACCGATCCCGTCGCATGGACTTCACAACAACACCTGCTCCTCACCATCGACGGCACAACGCTGACGGACATCCATCGCGAGACCGGTCGCGCCCGGTGGTCCGCGGGTCTCACCGACTGGCCGCTGATCGATCCGGTTCACCAAGTGGTGGCCAACGATACGACCGTATTCGTCGCCAGTCGCGGCTGCGTTCGAGCGATCTCGCTGAACAACGGCCAACGACTTTGGGAACGGTTCGTCGGCGACGAGACAAGCTCGGCGGAGTTCGCAAACGAGTCGTCGAACCACGGCCAATGGAACGTCGCGGCGTGCGGTTCGGTGGTTGCCGCTTGGCCGATGACACCAACCGGTTCGACCCCGCAATCCGGCTCCGCTGTTCGATCCATTTGGTTCTGCGCAGCCGACTCCGGCCGCATCGTTCAACGCTGCCAACTCCCCGCCAATGCCAAGGCGGCCTCCGTCACGGGAGACCCCAGCGGCACATTGGTCGTGACCGACCGAGCCATCATTGCCTTCCGTCCCAGAACGCCAATGCAAACCGCGCATGTTCAGTAAGCCCGATGGCGTGAGAGTCGTGTTGCCTCGCAAAACTAGCCCGACACGCAAGCGAGGGCTGGACCTTCGATGACGGTGAAGCCCTCGCTTGCGCGTCGGGCTATACCTCACGCGGCAAAAAGTGAGAGGTTTCCGAGCGGGGTGGCGTCAGCCCCCTGGCTCTTCCCAAGCGGGCTTACGTCCAAGAACCGGGGGGCTGACGCCACCCCGCTCAGAAGTCTCACCACTGACCGCGCGAGGTATGGTATCGACGCACGGAAATCCGGCCTGACGGCACACGGCTCACCTAAAACAGCTCACGCATGGCCGCGCGAGCAGATCATCGTGAACCGGGTCTAACGGTCGGGAAGGGTCTGCAGCGACGTTCCTGAAAAACTCGCCTCTTCATTGCGAAGCGAAACAGACTCATCTTGCTGAATGGCTCTGCCCGACCTGATATTCGGTGGCAAGAGCCGCATCCAAGCAAACCCGAGCACAGACTGCTCACCTCGGCCCTCAGCGAAGCCGCATCCGCCGATTGAGCCGCGCTCATGAATCCCAGCTAGATCTTCAAGCCGTGTACGACTTCATCCAGACCATCCTGAAAGTGGTCTGGATGCGGCTCGCGTCGTCCTCGACATCCTGTTCTTAGTCGTGGCGGCGGCGGTCGGCTGGATGGTCTTGAGCGACTTCAGTCCCGCGATCGTGGTGTATGTCGGCCCGCGCGATTCGGCGAGCGCTCGGGCTGGAAACAGCGTCGTGGCGGAACTGCGTCACACGCTGTCTCCCAGCGGCATTCCTTATCGAGTGCGAATCGAACACACATCAGGCTTCGAGGACGTTCGCCAAACGTCGAGAACACGCTCGACGGAATCGCGATTGGTTTCCTGACGGAGGTCGAAAAACGGCAAGGTGATAGCGGTGACAAAACCGGCCCGCTCAGCGCACTGCTGCCGCTCGACTGAGACTATCTCCACGTCATGTGCCGCACGGGATTCCTGCGCGAAATCGAATGTCGATCCGGCAAGATTCCCGAAAAACTGGCCGAGGTCTTGGGCTACCTCGAAGACACGAAGCATCGCGTGTTCATGGGAACAGCGGGAAGCAACTCGGCCAAACTCGGTGAGATGATTTTGGACCAGTACGGCGTTAGCACGTCCACTCACGCCGCGACGGGCATCGCAGACTGGGCAGGCATGAGGCCGGACTTCCAAGAGAAAATGATCGATCTCACGTTCTACTGCGGACCGGTCGGATCGAAGACCATCATGTCGATCGCCGGTGATGAGACGGTCGCGTTGATCGGTGTGGGACCGATCGCGGAGGCACTCGCGCTTCAGCAAAAACATGGTCGTGGTCCCCGCGAAACTTCCTGAAAATCGGGCTCGCGCCGAAGTCGTGCAGCCGCTCTCTGCCATTCACGGCGCGGACACCGGTGAAATGAGGTCGCAGCCGATACCGTTCTGTTCGAGCGGACTCGACACGATCTCGATGCGACAGTTCTTGGTCTGTTCCAGTTCGTTATCGACAGCCGATGCCTACATCATCGCGCGAGCGGCCAAGAAGTCATTGGAGGGCGATTACCTGATCGACTTCAACCTGAACCGGGTTCCGTTCGTGCGCGATGCCCAAGCACCGCCGTCGCACATCCATCTGCATCCGGGGACGGAACTCCTGCGCGACCCAAAGTCCTTGGTACTGTGGATCAACCCCAATACTTGGCCGAGCCGGCTGCAAATCACGCTGTTCGGGCTGGCGTTCACGCTGGGGATCGAACTGCTGCGAATGGGGCAACGACAACTCGACGAACTCGCTGGTTTGGCCGCTCCCGAAACCACTCCGTAGAACACCGCCAACACGCCAAATTCACCGACCGTGGCCCATGCCGACGCAACATTCAAACTCCGCATTGAAACCTGCGAGTCGGAACTCGAAACACAAACCTATATCGAGTCGGATGCCAAACTCAGCGAGTGGGCGGATCGAATCCGATTCATTCGGAATGACATCCGCGCCGACCTGACGCTCACCGACAACCAGCGTGAGAAACTTCTCGTGGGAGTGCTGTCGTTGCGTATGGACTTGATGTCGCTCCTACGCGAGTCGGCTCCCACCAGCAAACGAAGTCGTGGAAAAACGGTTGCCTCTGCATCCACTCGTCAACAACCCGATCCGTCACAGAATGCGATCTCGAATGACGACGCCTCGGGTGACTCCGCCTGACGCTTCCGTCGTGGCACACCGAGACGCTTACCCTACGGTTTCTACAGGCTACCTAGCGAATCCCACGTCGTTGCCAAAGTGCCTCACTGCTGCAGCTCCTCTCCATCCCCTGCGACTCTAACGGGAGCGGGAGATTCTCTCGCGTCACCGGAATCGCTGTTTGACACGAGTCTCCCGCCCTCTTTAGCGTGGGAGCAGGCACTGGCGACTGGAAGCGGTGCAACGAAGTGACAGCTTGTGAAGGCGACAAACATGCGCGAGACAGTGATTCGATGGATGACGGGCGGGGCCATGTTCCTGCTGGGTGCGGTGCTGGTCTGCGCGGCAGAACCCACCGTTCAAGATTTTGAGGGTTGGAAGATCACGATCACACCTGGCGACTTCCCAATTGCGGTGGAAGCACGGGATCACGTCCCACCCGCGCCCGCGTCAGAGCGTGCCTCGAACGCTCCCTTCAAAGAGGGGATGTGGAAACTGGTCTCGCTCCGACAAGACGCCGCGACGGAACCCGCCGCGATACAGCTAGGGACGCTCGCTCCCGCACCAGCCCCGACATCCGATGCGGGCGAGAGCGATATGCCGCTCATCGTTCCCGGCAGCAGCTACGGCCACAATAAAACTGGCGCCACCGACCCACCCGCTGGTCGAGTCGATCCACGTTCCCTGTCGCAGATGTACTCGGAGGTCTACCGGTCGATCCCCTTCAATCGCGCCGAGTACAACGCCAACCCGAGCTACATCCACGACGCGACCATGGAGTTCCTCTTCGGACAGATGCGGCCGACCGTGATTCACCGTAACACCACCACGGTCAATCACCATCACACGGGATACGGCTTCAATGGATACGCATACCCGCCAATCCAAGCGTACATTCCCGGCGTCGGCCTGCGAATTCACCGCACTCGCTAGGAGCCGGTTCGCGTCAACGGAGCTCTCACGGAACGAACGATTCGTTTGCGGCATGGGGGCCGGGCCAACTGAAGCTCTTGATGATCGCTTCTTGTTCCGGGGCGAAGTGGATCAGGTTCACTTCAAAGACTTGGAACGTGTTGAGGTCGTGATGCTCTCGTGCGAGTGAGACGACTCGAAGCAGGGTCTGGTTCGATTTTTCGGTCTCTCGATTCGGATCGAAGGGGACGCTCATCGAGACCCGCAGCGTGTTGGCCCCCTTCCCCTTCAGCTTGCCCCCTTCGACGTTCGGGCGCGAGTGGCGGAACTCGCGGCCGATCGATTCGCGCAGTGGTCGGAAAGGGCGCGTGTTGTATTCAAAGTAAATGAACAACAGCGCTGTCAGAAACAGCCCGAGCAGAAACATCGCAACGACGATCGCGCGGCCGGAAAGAACGCGGTCCTTGGGACGGGCGAGCGTGGTGGGGTCTTCGGCAGGAGTGATGGGTGACGTACTCATGATGGGTATCAGCAGTCGAAGGTGAGTGGGGTGAACGGAAGGCTGCTCAGGTTGATGACGAGGAAACAGGGCGAAGTAATCAGTGCAAAGTGGTGGAGAACGTGAGTCGCTGGTGCAGGTATGAGAACCTTGGTCGCTGTCACTTTGCACTAATTACGTTTCACTTCGCACTTCTGATTCAGAAGCACGGCGTAGGCAGAGGCGGTCACGTTCCCTTCGCCCGTTCGGCACGCTTGCCTGCTTGGTAGATGACTTCCATTTCAGCCAGCGTTGCTTCGCGGAGATTGCGGTTCTGTTCTTTCAGGCGTTGTTCGATGTATTGGACTCGCCGTTGGAATTTGGCGTTGCTGGCACGGAGAGCTTCTTCCGGATTAATGTGCCAACGTCGCGCGATGTTGGCCAGCACGA
The DNA here is from genome assembly GCA_945862235.1 of Schlesneria paludicola DSM 18645. Taxonomy (GTDB): domain Bacteria; phylum Planctomycetota; class Planctomycetia; order Planctomycetales; family Planctomycetaceae; genus Schlesneria; species Schlesneria paludicola_A. The sequence goes on along the minus strand of CAMAYU010000039.1, from coordinate 28,816 downwards.
AGAGGACATCACCGAGTTCCCCTTCCATGCGCTGCTGTTGCTCGCGATCAAACGGCGGCGGATCGGGTTCGACGACCGATTCGACCGTGGCCGGACGCTGCGGGACTTGGCCTGCGGGAAACATCTCGTGTGCGAGTTCGTCGAGTTCCTCGCGCAGCTTGTCGAACAGCATGTCGCGCGCGGGGAAGTCGTAGCCGACGCGCGCCGCCTTGGCTGAGAGTCGCGCGGCGCGGGCCAGTGCCGGAAGATCGGCGGGCAATCCGTCGAAGATCGACTCGCGCTGCTTCTCTTGTTGCTTGATGCGGTCCCAATGTTGAGCGACCTCGCCCGCCGAGGCGACGGTCGTGTCGCCGAAGACGTGCGGATGGCGCTCGATCATTTTGCGAGTCAGCCCCGCCACGACATCGTTCAGATCGAACCGCCCCTCGTCGGCCGCGATCTGGCTGTCGAGGACGACCTGCAACAGCACGTCACCGAGTTCCTCGACAATTGCGGTGTCATCGTTCGAGTCGATCGCTTCAAGCAGCTCGTAAGTCTCTTCCAGCGTGAAGGGCTTGATCGTCGCGAGCGTCTGCTCGCGGTCCCACGGACAACCCGATGGCGAACGGAGTTTCGCGATCACTTCGACTAGCTCATGAAAGGCGGGGCCAAGTTGAGCGTGATCTGGCGGCGTCCCCATGGCGCGCGGCGTGAGGTCCGTCGGCGCGGGAAAGGATTGCAGTGGTGCGGGGTCATTCATCAAACATCCAGAGAACGCAGAACAAGGACGGGGCGAAGTCGAGACGGTACGTTCTGAGGCGAAGGTTGTCCACGAGCGCGCGCGGCAAGTAGGGTGCGTGGAGTCTTCGGAACGCACCATCGCGGGAGCAGAGCGTCTCTGCCGGTGCGTTCCGAAGACTTCACGCACCCTACGGATGAGGTTGTCCACGAGAGCGAGTCGAACGAAGTCAGTCGCGGCGAGCCATCGCGACTTTCCAGATTCTCAGTGACTCGGCTTGTTTTCTTCTAAGGCATCGCCGGCTCGTGCGTCTTCAAGGGCACAGCCGCTGACCTGACACACAGGACGTGAGATGGAGCCGACCGCGATCAGACTTGATGCTCTTGCTGCGCCGCTTGGTCGGGGGCCGCATGGGGCTGCTTCGTTGGAAGGGGATCGCGCGGTGGAGTCGGTTGAGGCGAGCGAGGCGAGTGTCTGTCCATCAACAAACACGGAGACCATCGCGAACGCAAACACGGACGGCCAGGAGTACCCATCCTCAAGTCGCGACGAGAGCCTCATTCCCAACGCGGACTGGTGGCGTGAGGTGATCGCTCGTTGGGAAGGGCCGCTCGTGCGGTATGCGGCTCGGGTAGCACACGACCTTGATCTCGGACGCGATGCCGTGCAGGAGACCTTCTTGCGGCTGTGTCGATTGGATGACGACGAACGAGCCGAAGTGAAATCGCATGTGGCCCGGTGGCTGTTCGCAGTCTGCCGGTCTCGTGCTCTGGATGCCAAGCGAAAGGAGAATCGCATGTCGGCGGTACTGGAACTGGACGAACGCCTCGCACCGAACGGGGTGCTTCCCGATGAGATGCTGGAGCAGCGTGAGACGGAAGACCGCGCGATCGCGCTGCTCGATCGACTCCCCGAGACTCAGCAGGAAGTGATCCGGCTGAAGTTTCAAAACGAGCTGAGCTATCGCGAGATCGCCGACATCACGGGACACAGCGTCTCGAACGTTGGCTTCCTGTTGCACACGGGGATCAAGCGGTTGAGGGAGTTGATGAAGGAACGCGAATAGCAATGAGCGGTTAGTGCAGTGCCGCCTTTCGTTTAACCGCGTGGGCAACGCCCCGCGCGCCGAGCCGCGATCAATTGTGATAGCGAGGTGAGCTGGGTGCCGTGAGGCCCCGGACTTCTTCTGCCGAGGAATCCGGGGCCTCACGGCACCCGGCTCACCTCGGCCACTCAGTACACGACGCGGCAATGAGCTGCCGCACCTCATAAGGAACAACGATCATGCCGACCACAACCTTCGATCCCAACGACCCACGACTGACCGCATACGCCTTGGGCGAAATTCATGGCGATGAACTGGCCGAGTTTGAGCGAGTCCTCGCCGAATCGTCCGTCGCACGAGACGCACTCGCCGAGATTCGCGAGACGACTGTCTGGCTGCGGAACGAACTCGTGGCAGAACCGCCGCTTGCTTTGACTGCCGAGCAGCGTCAGCGGCTGGAGCAACATCTCGCACCGGTCCAGCTGCTGAATCATCCCCCCACCGGGCTTGTTCCGGTGGAGCCAGGTCTTTGCACTACGGATGTCGCGTTGCGTTCCGAAGCAGCTTTGAGCTTCGAGGAAGAAAAAGTAGTGCAAAAACCTGCTCACCACCGGGGCAAGCCCAGTGACGTTGCGGCCTTGGTTGACTCGCGACAGCAGCGTGCGCGTCAGCGCTGGGCGGTCCTCGCTGCGGCGACGGCGATGGCGGCGTTGAGTGCCGCTGTGATGCTCTGGCCCGTGGCGCCGCCTCGGTCGTCGAGCGAGCTGTTGGCGATGCGAGACGCACCGCGTGCCACCGCTCATCGGCTAGGCGATCTCTACGTCAGTGAGAACGATCCCCGCGCGGATCGAGACGACGTGTTGTCGTTCACAGGGGCGGACGATGGGCTGGCAGATCACACGCCACATCCGGTCGTCCTCGGTGTGGGCGACGGATCCAACGCGGCATTCGTGAAGAGAAATCAGCCTGAGCCGGACGGGTTTTCGGCTGAGGCAAAGGTGTCTCTCAGCAAACAAGAGTCGGCCCGTGATGTGAGCGCGAGGCGCCGCCTCAGCAGTACCTCACAACCCGCCAGTAGCACACCCGTCGTCGGCCTTGCTGCTCCCTCGGGCGAACGAGGCGTTCAGGCTGAATATCGGGCCAAGATCGACAGTGGTGTCGCAGCGGGGACTCCGATCAAGGGCTACATCAAGCCCGGTGATGCACGCCCGCTTGGACTTGAGTCGGCGAAGCCACGTTCGTCTGACGCGGCTCCCTCAGTGAGCGATCCTTCTTCTGTAAACAAAGAGAGGCGAGTCAACGTCAACGCGTTGAAGGCCCCAGCAACATTGAGCCTCAGCACTGATTTTGAAGGCGAGGCAGCACCGACGACATTTGAACTCAAGGAAAAACTGGATTTGGTGGAACAGACGGTTCGAGTGGTGCAGAGGGAGAAAGGGATGCCGATCAGACCGCTCCGCACCATCACGGTGAGGGACCTTGATGCCCTAGTGACGTTGAACACGAAGGACGCTCGCGCCGTCACCGCGTGGTACGAGCAAGCCACTTCTGTTCAGGAGCAGATTGGGACGGAAGCGTATGCCGCGATTCATGAGAACCCGTTCCTCACACCCGGCGAACAGCCACTCTCGACGTTCTCGGTCGATGTCGATACGGCGTCGTATGCCAACGTGCGGCGGTTTTTGAATCAGGGGCAGTTGCCTCCCGCCGATGCCGTGCGGATTGAGGAGTTGGTCAACTACTTCAAGTACGACGACCCCGCTCCTGTGGACGGACAGCCGTTCGCGGTGAAGGCCGAGGCCGCGCCGTGTCCGTGGCAGCGTGAACATTACTTGGCCCGCATCAGCCTCAAAGCCAAAGAAATCGCGAAGGCGCAGCGGCCACCAACGAACCTCGTCTTTCTGCTCGACGTGTCCGGCTCGATGCAGGCTGAGAACAAGCTGGCTCTCGTCAAGCGGGCCATGTCGCTGCTGGTCGAGGAACTGGGTGAGAAGGATCGCGTCTCGATCGTGACCTACGCCGGAGACGCCGGGCTGAAGCTCGAACCGACAGTTGGCTCGGACCAGACGAAGATCATGCAGGCGATTGAGGCTCTGTCGGCGGGAGGCTCGACGAACGGAGCGGCCGGGATTCACATGGCCTACGAACAGGCGCTGCGTCACTTCAGCAAGGAGTCGGCCAACCGAGTCATCCTCTGCACCGACGGCGACTTCAACGTCGGCGTCAGCAGTGACGAGGCGTTGGTCAACCTGATCGAGCAGCAGGCGAAGAGCGGCGTCTTCTTGAGCATCTTCGGATTCGGCATGGGCAACCTGAAGGACTCGAAGCTGGAGAAACTGGCCGACAAGGGGAACGGCCACTACGGCTACATCGACGATCTGAACGAGGCTCGCAAAAACTTCAACGAGGAGTTGATGGGGACGCTGTACACGGTGGCCAAGGACGTGAAGCTGCAAGTTGAGTTCAATCCGCTCACGGTCGGAGCCTATCGTCTGATCGGCTACGAAAACCGCGTGATGGCCGCTGAAGACTTCAATAACGACGCGAAAGATGCGGGCGAGATTGGTGCCGGTCACACGGTGACGGCCCTCTACGAAATCGTCCCTCGCGGCAAGTGGAAGCCCGTGCAGCCAGTCGATCCGCTGAAGTACACGACGACGGAAGCGAAGAACCCCTCACCCCCAGCCCCTCTCCCGACCACCGAAGCGGCGGTGCCCAAGCCGGGGCGAGGGGAGCAAGATGCGGAGTCGGCCGACGACCTCTTCACCGTGAAGCTCCGCTACAAGCAGCCCGATGCCGCCGCGAGCGTCCGCACCGTCGATGTCGTCGTCGATGACATCGCGGGCAAGAAAGTGACGCCGAGCCGCGATCTGCTCTGGTCCGCCTCCGTCGCCTCGTTCGGAATGCAGCTTCGTCACTCGCAGCACGCTGGAACCTGGACGATGGCCGATGTGCTTGAGACCGCCCGCGGCGCGAAGGGGGACGACACCACCGGCCGTCGGGGCGAGTTCGTCGAACTGGTGAAGTCCGCGATGAAACTGATGCCGAGTCCGGAGACTAAGAAGCCTGCGGTTGGATTCTGAGCGTCGCGTCGCGACCGTCCTCCCCTCGCCCCGCAAAGCCGGGGCGAGGGGACAAGGCAAACCCCCTTACGAAACTATCGACCACTCCACGACAAACGGCTTGCGAGGCGTGAGACCATCTGGTTTCATGCCTCGCGTCGTTTGAGGCTGCTCAAACTTTCGCCGCCCTCGCTGGAAAGCCGCTCGCTCATGAATCGTCTGTTGTGGTCTGTGCCGCTGTGTTTGTTGGCTCTGTTCGCTCCTACTACCTCAGCCCGCGCGGCTGAGCCGGTATCGCTGATCTTCGACACGGACATCGGCAATGACGTAGATGACGTTCTCGCGCAGGGGATGATTCATTCGCTTCAGTCGCGCGGCGCGTGCAAGTTGCTCGCGGTGACGGTGACGAAGGACAGCGATCTGGCCGGGCCGTTCGTCGATGCCATCAACACGTTCTACGGGCGAGGCGACACGCCAATCGGAGTCGTTCGTCCCGGCAAGACTCCCGAGCCGGGCAAGTTCCTGCCGATGGCCGCGGAGAAACGGGGCGATGTGTTTCGGTATCCGCACGATTTGCTCAGCAGCAAGGACGCTCCCGAAGCGGTGGCCCTGTTGAGGAAGACGCTCGCGTCGCAACCCGATGGTTCGGTGAGCATTGCTCAAGTCGGGTTCTCGACGAATCTCGCGAGGCTGCTCGACTCGAAGGCCGATGAGTCATCGCCGCTGTCAGGTGTCGAACTCATCAAGAAGAAAGTGAAGCTGTTGTCGGTCATGGCCGGAGCGTTCACCGACATCAACGGCAACAAGCACTACTGCGAATACAACGTCGTGCAGGACATCGCCAACTGCCGCAAGCTGGCGGACGAATGGCCGACGGCGGTCGTTTGGAGCGGCTTCGAGATCGGCATCGCGCTGCCGTACCCCGCCGACAGCATCGTGAAGGACTACGGCTATGTGAGCGATCATCCGCTCGCAGAAGCCTATCGCCTCTACGAGAAACAACCACACGACCGGCCGACATGGGATCTGACGAGCGTGCTGTATGCGGTCCATCCCGATCGCGGCTACTTCGACGTGTCGCCTCCAGGGCGAGTCATCGTTGAAGCGGACGGCTTCACGAAGTTCGAGCCGCTGGCCGAGGGGAAGCATCGGTATCTCAAGCTGACCGAGGCGCAGCGTGTTCGGGTGCTGGAGACGCTCGTTCAACTGAGCAGCCAACCGCCGAGGTGAAACGGTGAGTGACGCCACGCAGCCGAAGCTGTCACTAACCCGAGGCGTAAGCGAGTCCGCATTCACATTCTCGCTTACGCTTTTTGAAGTCGCGCTGTTTCGATTCCTGAAAGGCTCCTCACCGACCTCGCGTCGGTGGAAACCATGATTGACAGCGAGAAACGACAACAAAGTGAGGCTCGGCGGGAGCGGGGCCACAGGCAACGGAGCTTGTTCGCAATTTGGCTCAATGAGCGCAACTTCAAAACGGACGCTTCGGGTTAGTGTGAATCACCCGCCTGCGATTTGATTAACGGACGGGCAAGAGTGCCCGTCCTACATTTCACCGAACTTCGGTCGCGATGTGGACGGTTTCGATTCGGTGGGCGGGCTTGGGCAGATGATCGGCGGTGATTTGGAGGTCCATGCGGGCGTCGGCTTCGGCGATGGCTTCCATGACCAGTTCGAAGGAGACCGTTTCGCGCGTGCCGAGTTCGGCGAGTGGCTCGAAGCGGATGACGTTCTTCGTTTCCTGATACCGTGCGCCGCGGACCTCGACCAACCGCAGCTCCTTCGGGACGCTGATGCTGAGCGCGACGTTGCGAGCCGGGGCGCTGCCGCTGTTCTTGAGTTGGATCTTCGAGGTCAGCTTGTCACCGATCGCGACGACACCCGTCGCGTTGAGCGTCTCCATTTGCAGTTCGGGGCGACCGACAACATCCACTTCCGATTGAACCGTGGCGGCGCTGCCTGCCGATCCCGTCGCGCTGATCTTGCCGAGCTGCATCCCCGGCGTTTTGGCCATGAGCTTCGCCGTGACGTTGAGTTCATCACCGGCCGCGAGCGGTCCGACCGTCCAATTGATCGAACGTGTGGTGGGATTGAACTGGCCGCCGTCTGAAGCTTCGACAAACTCGAACCCGACCGGGACGATCTCAGAGACCTTCACATGTTTCACGGCCGCGTTGCCATCGTTCTTCACGCTGTTCGTGAAGACGGCGGGGCGTTCGGCATAGATGCGATTCTGTCCGGTGCGGGTCAGCACGAGGTGCTCACCGATGATGTTGATCGTCGATTCGAGTTCCTGCGTGATCCCGCCGTCGGCCGAAAGGATCACGCGGTTCTTGACACGCCCCGGCTTCACGGCCGTGACTTGCAGCACGATCTCACGCGATTCATTCGGGCCGAGCTTGCCGATCGGGCACTCGATGTCGGAGGCCGCTTCGTGCTGGAGTCCGTCGGGGATGAGATCGCGAACAGAAACATTGTTCGCGGCGGCACCGCCCGAGTTCTTGAGCAGGAAGGTCAGGTCGATGACTTCGCCCACATGAACTTCGCGGGGAGCATTCACTTTGATCGACAATTGCGGAGCGGCGACCATGATCTCGGCCGCGACTTCCGTAGCGAAGTTGACTCGCGCCACACTGCCGATGGGCCCTTCCTGTCGCGGAATGAGTTTGATCGAAATTTTACGGACTTCATTCGGCTTCATCGTGCCGATCCGCCAGATCAGTTTTTTGTCCACCATCTCCGCCCGGGGCGAGGTTCCCGTCAGTTCGGTCCCCTTGGGGATGCGGTCTTCGAGGACGACTTGATTCGCATCGCTGCTACCGACGTTCTTCACGATGACTTGGTAGACGAGTTCTTGGCCCAACACGGCCTCTTGTGGAGCGATCTTTTCGAGCGTCAGTCGTGGCTGTTGCAGACCGCGCGGTGTGGCGTCCGTCACGGTGCCATCGCCGATGAGATCGTTGGTGGTCGGTCGCTCACCCGCTTCGCGGATGCGGCGGTTTGAGCGTGGCTGTTCCGTGGACTCCTCGTCGAAACGCCCGGTCTGTTGGCGTTCAAGGGGCTGGCGTTCAAGGGGCTGGCGTTCTGCGGGGCGGGGGTTCTCAAGGAATTCATCCACGGCGGGAACATCCGTCGGCAAGCGCGGCATCGGTCCGCGAGAGCTAGGTAGGCGAGTTTTTGGAGCCGACGGATTCGGCGACGTGAGCGCGGGGGCCGGATCGAGAGGCTCGCGCGTCGGAACTTCCGGACTGACATCCGTTGGCGCAAGAACAGGTGGGGCCGCACTCCCAAACGGATCGCTCGCATCCGTCGGTTGAGTTGGATTGATCGCGGGTGAATCACTCACCGTGGAGGGAATCGTTGCGGGAGCGGTGGGAGCGGCTTCACTGAACGGAGACACGTCAAACGGATCAGCCTCGCGCGGGGCACGAGCGGGGGGAGTCGCATCGGATGTCGAGGGTTCGTCGAACGGATCAGACTTCGCGGCGGGATCGGAAGTCAACGAGTTCGCAGCTCCCACTGAAGGAGCGGTGTCCTGAAAGGGATCGGCGCTCGCATCGACTTTCTCAGCGGATGACGTGCTTAATGCATCGCCAGGTTGTCGCGAGAAAGGTTTCTCGCTGGCTTCTGTCACCGCGAACGGATCCGAAGTGTCGGAAACTTTTTCTGATGCAGCCTCATTGAATCCCGCAGGGATGATCGCTGACTTGGTACGAACCGCGGTGGCAGCATTGCCAAGAGCCGGCCCGGTGGTTGAGTCGTCTCGAAAATCCAAGCCGGGACCCGACGAGTCGTTCGCCAGCGAGGACGGTTCAGAGTCGTCTGGCAACTTACGTGGAGCGACAACGGAGTCTGTACTGACCGTCACCGCGAACGGGTCGGTCAGTTTGAGCGAGTCGTCGGTACTCGTCGTCGTACTCGGTAACGAGCCGCCTTCACCCGTGGGAGCAAGCTCAGCCAAGTCACCGGTCTCATCGCCGCTCGGAGCGACAAACGGTGGCGATTCCAAGCCCTGCTGTGCTTGGAACACGGCGACTAATCCGACGCCAATCACGCCAGCCATCGCGGCCAGCTTCCAAAGTCCGCTGATCAACATTGGGAATCCCTTCCCCTTCTTGAACTTCGTCCGGTCGATCGAGCCGCGTCACTGCGACTCGATGTCTGTCCGCCGATCACTCCGTATCCGCGATACCCGTCTTCACAGGGTAAGGCATTGAAACGGCGATCCTTGGGCTGGACAAGGGCGGTGTCTCTAACAGAAGCCGCCAAGTGCGTGAAGTCCAGTTCCGGCAAATTTGGCCGCAGAGATGGTGGGCAGGTTTTGAGCAGGCCACACAGAACCACGGAGAACATCACGGAGCAACGTAGGCTAGGCGTCTCGCTTGCCCTTCTTTTTCCCGACAGCAATCACGAGCAAGCGAGACGCGTTGCCCTGCCGAACGCGTCGTTCATCGCCTTCACCGGCACGCCCTTCGGTTTGAACCATGTCAACATTCGGAACGTGGTGTGGAAGCCGTCGTTGCAGTGGAAAGATTCGTTCCCGGCGCGCTCACGTTTTTGAAACTTCCCACGTATCATGCCCGCCCCGCCGTGAGGTGTTTCTCGGCGCGAGGTTCTTCCCCGCGTACCCACTGGGCACGGAAACTTTGTGAGCGATTCAGATTCTTTGCAAATGTGTGCTTCACAGGCTTGCTCGAAGCGAATAGGGCGACGGTTGCCAGTTCGCGGCTTTGCTGTGTCCTGTTCGGCGGCAGCACTCAACCTCGCACGGTACAAGCTGAGACATTTCCAAGCGGGACGGCGTCAATCCCAGGGTTCTTCCCAAGAGGGCTTATGCCCGAGATCCGGGTGGCTGACGCCACCTCGCTCAGATGTTTCATTACTGCTCGCGCGAGGAATCTCTTGGTTGGCGGCACTCGCATTCACTCTCGTGATTGGCATCGCCCCGCGACTCACCTTGGCTCAGGCTTCATCGCCCGTTCCGTCTTCTTCGTCCGTTTCAGGGAACTCTGTCGCGCCGGTTCGGATTGAGCAGGTCCGTGTCGGTTGGGACGGTTTGTACCGTGTGGGCCGTTGGACACAGGTTGTTGCCGAAGTCGAAGTCGTCACATCGGGGCGGTTCCGATTGCTTGTGACGACTCCCGATCCCGACGGCCACCGCGTGACATTCACCTCGCGACTGTCGGAGCCACTGGCGGCAGGGCGTCATGTGTTGCGTGGCCTCTGCAAACCGGGGCGACTCGACGCTGGCTTTGAGGTGATGGTCGAGACCGATGCGGAACCCAAGTCACTCGCACCGAGTGCTGTCGCGGCATGGAAGTCTTCCTCGGAGAAGGTGACCGCCGCACCGAAGTCCCTTGTACCGGGAATTCGACTCGTACTTACGGTGGGTGAGCCTGCGGGATTCTCCAGCGGCGAGATGTCTGGCAGCAACGCGATCGCGGCGGAAACATCCGTCCCCAAGAGCAGCCCTGCTTCGACGAAGCCCGGTGCCTTGGATGTCATCGTATTACCAATGTTGGCGAATCAGCTTTCCGACGACGGACTCGCTTACGACGGCGTCTCATTACTGGTCTTGTCTGGACCTGTGAAGCTAGTTCCAGACCAAGTACACGCCTTGCGCGACTGGATCGCACGCGGCGGGCGTCTCGCGCTGTCACTGCCGACCGATCCTGTCGCGGCGCGAGACCTCATCGCGCCGTTGGCCACATGGTTGCCTGCCACGGTCTCCGACGAAGCGATTGTCGTGCGTGAGTTTTCGTCGCTCGAAAGCTATGCAGGACGCAACGTGCGAGTCCCGTTTGCGGGGCGGCTCTCGATTCCCCAGATTCGGATCACGCATGGTGTGATCTTGGCCGGAAGCCGTGACAACGCGCTGTTGGCGCGAGCACCGTATGGCTTGGGTTCAGTGACCGTGTTGGCTCTCGATCTGACTCAGCCACCACTGAACGGATGGGCGGGAGTCGGCGCGCTGGGACGACGCCTGCTCAGCGATGTCGTCTCGTCCGAAGACTTGGGTGATTCGAAGACGGCCAAGCACGCTCAGCTCAGTTCGACTGGCGTGACCGATCTCGCGACTCAACTGCACGCGATTCAAGACGACTTCGCAGGCGTGTCGCGCGTCTCACCGTGGTTTGTGATGGGGTTACTTGGTCTGTTTCTTATCCTGATCGGGCCGGTCGATTACCTGCTGGTCCATCGCTTGTTGAAACGGCCGCGCGCGACTTGGATCACGTTCCCCATGTGGATCGTTGTGGTCGCGATTGCCGCCGCGCAAGGAGCCGCCGCATGGAATGGAACGACGCTGCGAGTGAACCAATTTCATTTGATCAACGTCGATGCGGCGACAGCGACCGTCCGCTCGCGACTGTGGACCAACCTGTACAGTCCCGTCACGACATCCGTCGCTGCGGTGGAAGCTTCAACCGTCTTAGCGGGTTCAACGGAAGAGATCGCGTCACGGCGCAGCCTCGCCAATTGGTCGGGCACACCGGAGACCGCGTTCGGTGGGATGTATCGTCCAGCGGGGATCGACATCGGGCGGAGTGCGTACACGTTGGCGAACGATCTCTCCCAGACAGTCGCCGCACCGGTGAAGTCGCTCCCCTTGGTGCAGTGGACGTCCAAGGAACTGGTGACAGAAGTTTCAGGAGCGGCCACGACGCTCGTCGAGAGTGATCTCATCAGTTCCGGATCGGGGCGACTGACGGGAACGGTGACGCATCGCCTGCCGGGCGCACTCGAAGATTGGCTGCTCGTGTTCGGGAACCGTGTCTATCGCCAAAGCAAGTTGCGCGACGATCCTGTCACCATTCCTCTGGCCTCACGCCAACTGTGGCGAGTCGAACAACCGAACGTCTTCCAGCGAGAGTTGCGTCCCTATCTCACGGGCCAGATCACGATTGCCACAACTGAGGGAGCCGGGAAGCACGCCAGCATCTCGCATCGACAGACTCAGTACGACCCGCTGTCTCTCGACGCCCCCAGCTTCGCCCGCGCACTGACGTTTCACGAAGAGGCTGGAGCAACTAAGTACACGGGCCTGACCAACCGATTACTCGAAGAGGAAGACCTATCGCATTTGATCAGGCTCGGTCGAGCCGTCCTGTTCGGGCGACTGAAGGGATCGGCCAGTGCGCTGAAGTTGAGTGACTCAACGTCCACCAGCTCGCTCCAGCCCGTGAAGCCTGACCGCGAATGGACCTTCGTCCGGCTCATCTTGCCCGTGATCAAAGTGAGCGAAGCGTCACGGGAGTTGGAGAGCTTCGACCCGAACAAACAGAAACCGTGAGTGAGAAATTTCTGAGCGGGGCGGCGTCAGCCCCCCGGTTCTTGGGCGTCAGCCCTTTTCGAAGATCCGGGGGGCTGACGCCGTCCCGCTCAGATGTCTCATCAACGCCCGTGTCACGTTTCCCCCCAACAAACTCAACACCCGATCCCACAACAAAGGCTCGCCGCTTTTCCTATGATCGAAACACGCCAACTGACGAAGCGCTACGGCCACCTGATCGCGGCCAATGAGATCAATCTTTCGCTGAAGGAAGGGGACGTGTTTGGCTTCATCGGCCCCAACGGCTCCGGCAAGACGACTACGATGCGGATGATCGCCACGCTGCTCAGTCCCGATTACGGCGAGGCCTACGTCTGCGGTCAGTCGATCTATACCAACCCGCGCGACATCCGGCGGCTCGTCGGCTACATGCCCGACTTCTTCGGTGTCTACGACGACATGACCGTGATCGAGTACCTCGAATTCTTCGCGGCCGCTTACCGCATCAACGGTCCGAGTCGGAGAAAAATCTGCGAGGAGAAGCTCGAACTCGTGGACATGGCCTTCAAGCGGGATGCGATGGTCAACCAGTTGTCGCGCGGACAGACGCAGCGCATCGGCCTCGCCCGGACGCTGCTGCACGAACCGCAGGTGCTGCTGCTGGACGAGCCGGCCAGTGGCCTCGACCCTCGCGCCCGTATCGAAATCCGCAACCTGCTCAAGAAGCTGGGCGAACTCAAGAAGACCGTCATCGTCTCCAGCCACATCCTGCCCGAGTTAGCCGATGTCTGCACTCGTGTCGGAATGATCGAAAAGGGCAACCTGATCATCGACGGCTACGTGGACGAAGTGATGCGCAAGGCGCGTCAGCAACTCATGCTGCAAATCCGCGTGAAGGCCAATCAGGAACGAGCCGCCGCGCTGCTGGCCCAACACCCGTCGATCGACAAGATCGACATCGTGAAGGGGACCATCGAAGCGACGCTCAAGAAAGAGGCGCTCGACTACAGCGACCTCACTACCGTGCTGGTTCAAGCCGGTTTTCAAGTGACGCTGTTCCGCGAAGAAGAGGTCAACTTGGAGACCGCGTTCATGGCGCTGACCAAGGGCTTGGTGCAGTAGGCCCCGTCCCTAAGGAACTGGCTCAAAATAACGTCCCGGTTTCCCGTCGCTCGTTGAACCGCAAGCCAAAGGCGAGCGCGGCGGCGGTACGGAGTTGAGGCCCTGAGTCGCTTCTCCTCGCTCGCCTTTGGCTTGTGGTTCAACGAGGAAGTTGTTTCGAGCCAGTTCCTAAGTCGGCCCGGCTTACCTGCCCAACTTCAGATCGTGGTTGGTTCAAACTCCCCTTCGTGATCTGTGCCGCGCCACCTAGAATTGCCCTGTTGAAATGGCCGAGTGTCAGCCAGGCCGTGGTGATCGGTGCGAGTTCGCGATGGAACGCGAACGGGGAGAATCAGTCATGCAGGGATGCGACTGGCGAATGACATGGCGTGCGGCTCGGTTCGCGAGCGTCTTGGTCATCGCGTGCTGTTGTGTGAGTGCGACCGCAAACGGTGCGGATGCTCTCGCGAGTTGGCTCGACGACGCGTCGTTGCATGACGTGCAGTTCGTGGGAGCCAAGACCGGTTTCGCAGTCGGAGGTCACGGCGCGATTTGGAAGTCGGACGATGGCGGTCGCGCGTGGAGGCTGATGCCGAGCGGGACGACCGGCTCGTTACAGAGCGTCTGCTTTCTGACCGATCAAATCGGTTGGGCGGCCGGACGTGACGCCGTGCCGTTTGCGGGACTCGATGCGGGCGTGTTGCTCTTCACGGACAACGGCGGTCAGTCGTGGCGACCGCTCGGACCGCAGCAGTTGCCGGGACTGAGTTTCGTCAAATTTTTTGGACTCGAAGAAGGGGTCGTCGTTGGTCAGCCATCGAGTTCCTCGCCGTCGGGCATCTTGAAAACGGGCGATGGCGGGAAGACTTGGCAGCCGGTCGCGGGAACGGTCTCACACCCGTGGCGCGCGGCGGCGTTTGTCGATCGCGAATTGGGCGTCGTCGCGGGACACGCCGGTCGCCTGTCGTTGATCGGAGGCGAGCAACTGCTCACCTCCAAACTGCCGCCGCAGGGACTTCGTTCGATTCGTGCCGTGGCACTGCAACACGATGACACCGGGTGGCTCGCGGGTGACGGTGGTCTCGTGCTGAAGACGAGCAGCGGTGGAGTTGTGTGGGAAACGCCCGCAACATTGCTGCCCGAAGAGTTGCGTCAGGGGATCGACTTCCACGCGGTCGAGATGCGCAAAGAAAAGGTCTGGTTGGCGGGGTCGCCCGGCAGCGTGATCTGGCACAGTCCCGACGGTGGCAAGAGTTGGCAGAAACAAGCGACGGGACAGACCGCACCGTTGAATACCGTTCGATTTGCGAGTGACACTCAAGGCGTGGCCGTCGGTGACTTGGGCGTGATCCTTCGAACCGACGATGGCGGTCAATCGTGGCACTGCGTGCGCGGGGCCGATCGGCGCGCGGCCGTGTTGTCACTTCAGTCTCGCCCGTCTCAAGCGGCTGCGGCGTGGGTCGCCAAGTTGTCGGGTGAACAGGGCTATCGCAGTGCCGTCTGGATTGCGAATCGTCAAGACGTGGGTGAGACCTCTCAATCGCACGATCTCGATGCGCGGTTGTCAGCATCCGTGGAACGCTGCGGTGGAAACGCGGCCGAGATTCATTGGCAACTTCCCGTTTCGATCCCCGGCTTGGAGTTCGCCTCGGACAAACTGGTCGCCGATTGGCAGAAGCGGACGGAAGGCAAGCTCGGTCCCGCGCTGATCGGGACGTTGGTACGGCAACTGCGCACCTGGCGACCGACCGTCGTGTTGCTCGATCAACCCGCGAAGGATGACGCGGCAAACCAACTGCTGTTCGATGCGGCTTTGCGTGCGATCGAACAGGCGGCCGATGCGACGCGCTTCGTCGAGCAGCGCGAGTTGACCGATCTCACACCGTGGAAAGTGGAACGCATCTACTTGCGACTCGCGGCGGGAGGAACCGGCGACGCGGTGGTGGAACTCGACGAGTACCTGCCGACTCGCAAGACGACCGTGCGACGAGCGGCGGCGGCGAGTGACTCGTTGGTGCGATCGGTGACTTCGGGGGCGAATCAAACGGGAACAGGCAGCGAGTCGAGTTCGCAACGGCTGGTCTATCGCTGGATCGGACTCGACGGTCGTCCGTCGCCGGAAGCGAGTCTCGCGCGCGACTTTTTCGCCGGGCTGTCGCTCGCACCGGGATCAGCCGCGCGGCGCGTCCTCAGTCCGCTCGATGAAACGGACCTCGAACGGATGCAGAAGCTGGCGCAGAAGCAGCGGAACTTCACCGCCCTCACGAAGAAGTCGCTCGACGATCCGCGCGTCGCGGGACAGATGCTCGGCCAATTGAATGGTCTGTTGGACGGAATGGACGCGCAGCAAGGGGCCGAAGTGTTGCGCGGTCTCGCGGCGGAATACCGCGAGCGGTCGCTGTTCGAACAGGTCGAATCGACCAACGTCGAGCTGGTCCGTCGCTATCCGCAAGAGCCGGTCGCACTCGATGCGATGCGGTGGCTCATTCAGTTTTGGACGAGCCAGGAAACGGCGTGGCAGCGGATGCGGGGGATGTCGAACGACACGACTCAAGCGAGCAGCGACCCCAAGTCAAACGCGAATCAACTGCAACAAGCGGCGGCAGTCTTGTCTGGAGGAAAAGGAGGCGTGACGACGGCCGGGCACGAAGTCGAAGCTCCGTCGGTCAACACGACCTCTACCCCCGGCAAATTGAATCGCCTCGATGTGAAGCTCGACTTCAACAAGCCCAACGATCCGCGTGACAAGAAGAAGGGGCCGCGCGGCGCAGCGGCTTCAACACGCATGAACTTCGCCAACCAACACAATTGGCGCGGTGAAGCCGTGCGCGACTGGCACTCGCGCGCCACCGATCTGGCCAAGCAATTGGAGGTGCAATCACCGTCGCAGTTCCAGACGCCCGAGATTCAGTTCCCGCTGGGCGCCTTGCGGCGCGTCACCAGTTCGGCGGCGCAGTCGGACGCGATCTATCGGACGTTCCTCAACAAAGCGACGGATGACGCGACTCGCTCGCTGGCGCAACGCGAATTGTGGGCCTTGTTCGCGACGGCAGAGGCTCCGCGCGAGATGACGCTGTGCCGACGGGCCAACGAGCCACCGCGACTGGATGGCGTGTTGTCCGATCCCTGTTGGCAGGTCTCCACCGAGTTGATGCTGACGCGCGAGGCCATTCGCGATGACGGTCAGTCCGCACCGGAAGCAACGGCCGCGATGGTGATGCTCGCCTACGATGCCGAGTTCTTGTACGTCGGGTTGAGTGTGCCGCGACTCGACGGCGCGCCGCTCGATCGGCCGCAAACCAAGGGACGTTCGCACGACGCCGATCTCAGCCGACACGACCGCGTCACGCTGTGCCTCGATGTCGATCGCGACTACACGACGTGGTACGAGTTCCAAGTTGATCAGCGCGGTTGGACGTTCGAGAGTTGCTGGGACGATCGCCGCTGGAACCCGAAGTGGTATGTGGCGACTTCCGCGGAAGACTCACACTGGCGCGTGGAGGCCGCGATCCCGTGGTCGGAGCTGGCCCCGGCCGCTCCTCAACGCGGCGCGCTGTGGAGCGCCGCCGTCTCGCGCACCACGCCGACTGTCGGGACGCAGACGTGGGTTCATCCTGTCTCGTCGCGACCGAAGCCGGGATCGTTTGGGCTAGTGCAGTTTGAGTGAGCGACCGCGCGGTCGGAAGCCGACACCAACCCGAAGCGTGAGCGTGAGCGAGGACGAGCGCAAGCTGTCTCGAATGGCTTTCTGAGCGGGGGACGTCAGTCCCCTGGTTTTCTGAAAACGGGCTGACGCCCAAGAACAGCGGGCTGACGCCGCCCCGCTCCGACAAGCAGCATTGGTCTGCCGCCCGCAGTTCCTCGCTCACGCTTCGGGTTGGTGTGCCGCCTCAACGCCGTCACCCGTCCATCATTCCCTTGAACGTCCCGCCCTCTTCGAACTGGGCGAGGTTCTCGCGGAACATCGTGGCGAGTTTGTTTGCGGCGGCATCGTAGGCCACGGGATCGGGCCACGTTTGGCGCGGGTTCAGAATCTCAGTCGGTACGCCGGGGCAACTCGTCACAACGTGCAGGGCGAAGATCGGGTCGGTCTGTGTTGGGATGTCTTTGAGTTGGCCTGCATGGATCGCGTCGACGATGGCCCGCGTGTAAGCCAGCTTCATGCGTGAACCGACTCCGTACGCGCCGCCGCTCCAGCCGGTGTTGACCAACCAGACGTTGGCATGGTGAGTCCGAATTCGCTCGGCCAGCAGATCGGCGTACTTGCGCGGATGCCAGACGAGGAACGGACCACCGAAGCACGGGCTGAACGTCGCCTGAGGCTCCTTCACTCCCATCTCGGTCCCCGCGACTTTGGCCGTGTAGCCGTTGATGAAGTAGTCCATCGCCTGCTCGGGGGTGAGGCGGCTGACGGGCGGCAGGACTCCGAAAGCATCGCACGTCAGGAAGATGACATCGGTCGGATGACCGGCCATGCACGGGATGCGGGCGTTGGTCACGTACTCGATTGGGTACGCGCCGCGCGTGTTCTGCGAGATGCTCGAATTGTTGAAATCGACGTGATGATGGGCGTCGTCGTACACGACGTTTTCGAGGACCGCTCCGAAACGCAGGGCTTGGAAGATTTCCGGTTCAGACTCGCGAGAAAGATAGATCGCCTTCGCGTAGCAGCCCCCTTCAATGTTGAAGACTCCCTCGCTCGACCAACCGTGTTCGTCGTCGCCGATCAAGGCTCGTTTGGGATCAGCAGAGAGCGTCGTCTTTCCTGTTCCCGACAGTCCGAATAGCACCGACGATTGCCCTGTCACGCGATCGGCCGTCGCCGAGCAGTGCATCGACAGCACGCCCCGCTTGGGCATCAGGTAGTTCATGATCGTGAAGATGCCCTTCTTCATCTCACCGGCGTACTCGGTGCCGAGGATCACGACCTCGCCGCTCTCAAAGCTGACATCGACGCTGGTCTTGGAGGTCATGCCGGTCGTCAAACGATTCGCGGGGAAGCGGCCCGCGTTGTAGATCACGAAGTCGGGTTCTCCAAAGTCGGCCAACTGCGCGTCGGTCGGACGGATCAACATCTGGTGCATGAACAGTGCGTGGTACGGCCTCGAACAGATGACACGCACTTTGATTTGATATTGCGGATCCCAACCGGCAAACGCATCGACGACATACAGTCGGTCCCGCGTGTTGAGATAGTCCTTGGCCCGCTCGCGATTGATGGCGAAGGTGAGTTCATCCAACGGAAAATTGACCGGCCCCCACCAGATGTCCTCTTCGGAAGCGGGATGTTTGACGAGCCGCTTGTCCTGCGGAGACCGTCCCGTTTTTTCACCCGAATACGCGATGAGCGCCCCGGTGTCGGAGATCGTCGTCCCCGGCTCAAAGCGAATCGCCTCTTCGTACAGCCGCGCGGGATCGGCGTT
The DNA here is from genome assembly GCA_945862235.1 of Schlesneria paludicola DSM 18645. GTDB lineage: Bacteria > Planctomycetota > Planctomycetia > Planctomycetales > Planctomycetaceae > Schlesneria > Schlesneria paludicola_A. Next base: position 10,197 of record CAMAYU010000039.1, on the reverse strand, counting down.
CCGCAACACCTGTTTCACGGTGATCCCGTGCGAGGAGAGGTTGAATTGATTGAAGGCTTCTGCACCGGTCGAGGAAGTCTGTTCTGTATTGGGCATGAGATGCTCCTATGGCTGCATCGCCGTGATCTGAAAATAAGGCTGAAGGAATCCGTCGTTTCACCACCTGCCCCCCGGCTTTCACTGCGCCGTCCCCTCACCCAATCGCTCCGCGTATTCATTGGGGATGTCGGTGGAGCGGAGATGTCCGCCGATGGGGATGAGGCAGTAGGCGGTCTTCATTTCGCCCGTGGCAAGAACCGTCTTATCCAACAGAAAATCATACGAGGTCGTGAGTGAACGGGGGGTGAGGCGGAGGACGGTGACGCGGACCTCGATTTCATCGTCGTAGCGCGCGGGAGAACGGAACGAGCAACTCGCGGCAACGCGCGGCCAGCCGAAAACGGTCCCGTCCGGCAGCGTTCCGTGAATCTTCAGGCCGAGCGAGCGAAACCACTCGTGTTCGGCCTGCTCCATGTAACGGTAGAAGTTGGCGAAGTGAACGATCCCCGCGAGATCGGTCTCGCAGAACTCAACGCGACGGCGAGTGATGAAGGTGGTGGTCATGGCGGACGACTATAAAGTGAGCGGCTGAAATTTGTAGCCCCGGCTGAGAGTGACCCTCTGAAAGGTCGGCCATCCGAAGAGTCTGCTCCGGCGTGACGGCGGTGTTGCTGAACAACCGATACGCCGCCAGCGTGTCGCTCCAGCCCTCGCAAGCCGCGTTGATACTGGCCTCCGGATTGGCCGCCAACGCTTCAAGGACCACTTCGCTTCGCAGATTCAAACGCTGGTTCTCCAATAATTCCCCGGCAACCCCTTCGCACACCAGCTCGCTCATTGCGTGTTTGGCTGACCAATCCCGACTCAAGCTTGGCGCAAATCTCATGCCATGGAGAGGGCGTCGCCGTCGGAGTTGTGTATAAGCGACCGGCCGCAGGCACCAATCCGAAGTGTGAACGAGAGCGAAGTGGATCGATGCCCTCGTTCACACTTCGGGTTGGTGTGGGTTTGCCCGCGTGGTGAAACGAGTCGCACTTGGTCCCCGAGCTTTGGTGTTTGCTTCTCGATGCCCCTCAATTTGCTCATCGTCGGACAGACTCAACGAGCGGAAGCCAAGCCATTGGTGGAGTGGCTCTCCGCCACGTTGAGTACCGCTGTTCAGGAGCACTTCACCGATCTGACGCTCGCGCTAGAAGCGGCCTTGCGCACGAACACGATCCCCGATTTGATCGTGATCGTGCAGAGTCAGCCCGATGAATTCTCTTCGACGGAGATCGCGAGTCTCTTTGCTTTCGCGCCGCTCGCCCGAGTCGTCGTCGCTTACGGCGCGTGGTGTGAGTCAGACGGACGGACTCGCCATACGTGGCCGCTTGCCGCGCGAGTCTCCTTGTCCAGCGCGCCTGCCCGCATCGAACGCGAATGGCGACTGCTGAACGGAATGCCGGGGAGCGAGCCCCTGCCCCTCTCCTCTTCCCGCGAAGAAGTCTTCGCCGTCGATCATCCGGTGTGTGAGCAGACCACGTTCGAGCAGGCCGCGTCGCCGATGACGGTACTGGTCATCTCGCCCGATCCGGCGTATCGCCGCTACCTCAACGAACTGATCGCGGCGGCGGGGCACAGAGTCGATGCGGGCCATGAGTCAGTGGACTACGTGGCGACAATCCAAGAACCCCTCACCCCCAGCCCCTCTCCCCGCAAAGCCGGGGCGAGGGGTGAAGTTGTGGATCGGCTCCCAACCACCACCGCGATCCTGTTCGATGCCGATCCGTGGGATGACTCGCGACCGGATCAAGTTCGATCGCTCCGGCAGCAGCATCCGATGTCGAACATCATCGCGTTGATGAGTGCCTCACACCCGCAGCACGAAGCCGAATTGACCGCCGCTGGAGTTACTTCTGTCAGGACGAAACTGGGCGACCAAGCGGCGATCGTCACGGCAATTTGAAGTGGATGCCTCACGCGCCGAACGCCTTTCGCAACAGAGCGAGACTCTGAGGGATCGCCGTGGTTGGGGCTTCCTTCCCTTCCATTTCGAGCGACACATAACCGCGATATTTGGCCTTGCGCAGCAGCGTTGCCACGCGATCGTAATCGATGTCGAGCGCGTACCATTCGCCGCCACCGTGGTAAGTCTTCGCTTGCACGAGAACTGTGCGCGGGGCGAGAGCCTCCATTTGCTCGTACATGTTTTCGAGGAAGTTGCCCGTGTCGAGTGTCGCCTGCAACCACGGCGACTTGATAGCGTCGAGCACCTTCAGCACGCCTGCCGCCTCGCGCCCCAAGCCCCAATGATTTTCGAGGCCCATCACCACGCCACACTCCTCGGCCTTCGGGAGGAGTTCCTCGAAACTGCGCTGGACCCACTCAAACCCCTGCTCGTCGGAGTAACCCGGCAGACGCGGCTCGATCCCCTTGTTGGCCATCAACTCGTCGAAGCTCTTGCTCGTCCCCCAGCGGCCGGTGTTGACCCTGATCGTGGGGATGCCCAGTTCGTAGGCCAGTTCCAAACAGCGGGCGGTATGCGCGACGTTCTTCCTCCTCTTCTCTTCATCAGGCGTGACGAAGCCCTGATGTGTCGAGAAGCCCATCAGGTCGAGACCCAGCGAAAACGCGAGCCGCTTCAGCTTGCGCAGGTACGGCTTATCGACCTGCCCGCCCGCCGCCTTGGCCGCCTCTTCCATGTGAACGTGCAAGATTTCAACGCCATCAAAACCCATTTCGGCCGCCTGTTCGAGACAACTCTCGATCGGCGTCGGTTCCCCTCGGAAGTGCCAGAATGAGTACGTCGAAACCCCGATCCGATTGGCCCTCCGCCGCTCGGTAACCGGTGTCTCAGCGGTCAGACCCACTGATGCCGCTTCCCCCACAAGACCCAGCGCGGCAAGGCTCATCAATTCGCGACGAGTGATCTGCATGAAGTCGATTCCTGAATGGAGTGACGGGGGCGTTAGCAGCCTGTTGGAAAACATAGGGTAAGCCTCTGGCTTGCCCATTTTTCAACGGCATTGGCGGGTAAGCGAGACGCTTACCCTACGTTTTTCAAAAGGCAGTTAACCCAACTTCTACAACTGTTCGGAGATCAGGGGTCACGCTCCCGCGTTGACGACGGGCTGCGCTTCGGACTCACTGCACAGCACGACGAGCAGGTTGCTGACGAGCGTTGCCTTTTGGGCCGAGTCGAATGTCACGACCTGCTTTTGTTCCAGCTCTTTTAACGCCATCTCGACCATGCTCACCGCCCCATGCACGATCATTTGGCGTGCGGCGATGATCGCTTCGGCCTGCTGGCGTCGCAGCATGACTCCGGCAATTTCCGAAGCGTAGGCGAGGTGCGTCAGCCGGGCATCGTCGCAGGTGACCCCTGCGTGTTTGAGCCGGTCCTGCAACTCGGATCGGAGCGCGGCGGAGACTTCGTCCATACCGCTCCGCAACGTGATCTCGTGCGCTTCACCGTGATCGTAGGCGTAGCTGTTGGCGAGGTGGCGCAGTGCCGTCTCACTTTGAATGCGGACGTAGCTGTCGTAGTCCTCGACATCGAAGACCGCTTGAGCCGAGTTCTCAACGCGCCACACGACGACGGCACCGATCTCGATGGGGTTGCCTCCCTTGTCGTTGACCTTCAGTTTGGCTCCTTCAAAGTTGCGCGACTTCAGTGAAATCTTGCGCTTCGTCATGAACGGGTTGACCCAGTAGAAGCCGCTTTCGCGCACGGTGCCCACATAGGGACCGAAGAAACTGAGGACGATGGCCTCGTTCGGTTGGAGTGTGAAGTGGCCACCGAGACGGATCAGCGCCGCGATCCCGGTGATGACACCGATCACACAGAACAGCCCCGCCACCAACGGGACGCCGCCCCGTCCTTGTGCCATGCCGACGCCCATCAAAAAGATGACCGGAGCTGCGAGCAACAGTCCCAAATTGAGCGGCAATTGAACCCAGCCATTGCTGGCCTGAATCGGTCGTTCTTGAGTCATGGCAGTGGTCTCCGAAAGAGGTTTCGACGCGCCGCACTTTCGCGGTGAAGCATCACGAACAACGGGAACGCCGCCCCGAACGTGGCGATCTGCGTTCGGCTCACGGAGGAACTTCGCAGAGACCCTCAGACCAACGAACCCCAACGGGCTTGCCCCGGTGGAATCAGGTCTTTGCACTACTTTTGCGATCACCCGGACGCAACGAAGCGAGTAGTGCAGAAACCAGCGAGCCACCGGGGCAAGCCCGGTGAGGTCGCTTTCATTGAGGTCGCGTTACTCGTCCAGTTCGATGTTCCAGTAAGCCTCGCTGAGGAACTTGGACCAACTGGCGACGCGCATCGAGTGCCACGAGTACATCGGCTTCCACGTCGGACGAATCGGCGTTTTGGCGAGTGGCATCCGGGCCTCAGACGGCGTCTTGTTGGCCTTGCGCTTGTTGCAGTCGATGCACGCCAAGACGCAGTTGTCCCACGTCGATGTCCCTCCGCGCGAACGAGGTTGGACGTGATCAATGGTCAGCTCTTCGCTCCCCGGTTGGACGCCGCAGTACTGGCAGGTGTGGTGATCGCGCTTGTAGATGTTGCGACGGCTGAAGGTGACGACGTTGGTCGGAACACGGTCGTACCGAGTCAGTGTGATGACCTCGGGAATGCGCATCCGGAACGTCACCGATTGCACGAACATGCCGTCGTCAGACGGTGCGAGTCGCGCCCAGTCTTCCCACGAGTACTGTTGGAAGTCGGCCGGATTGACGAACCGTGCCCGTTCGGCGGCAACCAGCGTGAGTGACCTCGCCACGGAGACCACTCCCACCGGCTGCCAGTTGCGGTTCAAGACCAGCGTCGGACGTTGCAGTGATGCGACCACACCAGACTCCTCTTCTGTGTGAGGTGGTTGTGAATCGATTCACAACGGCCTCGACACCATGACCTCGCCCCGACTGAGCGGCGACAGTTCGACAATAGAAACCGATTGAAGCACGTTCGGCAACCAATCCACACCCGCTGACGTGAAGTGCTGCAAAAATTCATGGAAGCGGAAATGTCGGTTTCACTCCCGGCAGGGACACTCTCGCCGCGACCGTGGTTCAATTCGTAACTCACGAATTGATGCTACATGCGCGGCGCGATCATCAGCTCCGTGGATGATGGTTCAGGCAAACAGCGGCGACTATACTCGGGCCCGACACGCGGCCCGGTCTGGGTCGCTCGCTTCCTCAAACGGTTGGAAAGACGGTCATGCAGCAGGTAGACGTGGCGATCATTGGCGGCGGCATCGTCGGTTTGGCGACGGCCTACCGGTTGCTTGAACGGTTCCCCGGCAAGCAGGTCGTGATCTTGGAGAAGGAGCGCGAGGTCGCTCAACACCAGACCGGCCACAATTCGGGAGTGCTCCATTCCGGGATCTACTACAAGCCGGGGTCGCTGCGCGCGACGAACTGCCGCGAGGGGAAGCTCGCGATGGAAACCTTTTGCACCCAGGAGAACATCCCGTTCGAGCTGTGTGGCAAGGTGATCGTCGCGATCACACGAGAAGAGATTCCACAACTCGAACGAATCTACGAGCGAGGCCAAGCCAATGGGACCGTCTGCCAAATGATCGATGCCGCGCGGCTGAAGGAATTGGAACCGCACGCGGCTGGCATTCAGGCGATTCATGTCCCGCAAGCGGGGATCGTCGATTATCGGCAAGTCTGCGAGCGACTTTCCCAGCGAATCACAGAACGCGGAGCGACAGTCAAGACGAGCGCGAAGGTGACGGGAATGTTCCGTCGCGACAACCGCATGGTCGTCGAAAACACGGCGGGTGAGATCGAAGCGCGACTGATCGTGAACTGCGCGGGGCTGCACTCCGACCGCATGACATGGATGTCGGGTCAGCGTCCCGACGCGCAGATCGTTCCGTTTCGCGGCGAGTACTTCGAGCTAAAACCTTCGGCCCAGCATCTCTGTCGCGGTCTGATCTATCCCGTCCCCGACCCGAACTTCCCGTTCCTCGGCGTTCACTTCACGAAGATGATTCACGGTGGAGTCGAGTGCGGGCCGAACGCCGTGCTGGCCTTCGCGCGGGAAGGCTACTTCAAGACGAGCTTCAATCTGTTCGACACGCTGGAGTCCCTCACTTATCCCGGCTTCCTGCGTCTCGCCTGGAAGCACTGGCGCGCGGGCCTCGGTGAGATGTGGCGATCTTTCAGCAAGGCGGCATTCGTCGCGGCGCTGCAACGCCTCGTTCCAGAAGTGCAGTCCGAGCATCTCGTCCCCGCTCCGGCCGGTGTCCGCGCTCAGGCTCTCACACGCGATGGCAACCTCGTCGATGACTTCCTGATCGTCGAGAATGATTTGGTCATCAACGTCTGCAACGCGCCGAGTCCCGCAGCGACAGCGTCGCTCAACGTCGGTCGCATGATCGTCGATAAGGTTGCGACACACCTGACGTAAGTGCCGGCGCTTCAATCACAGTCCGAATTCGGCTGTTTGGCTGTGGTGAGCCGGGTGCCGTAAGGCCCCGGATTTCTTCGACGAAAAGTCCAAGGCCTTACGGCACCCGGCTCACCAACTTCCAACAGTTGTTGATGCGCCCGTTCTAAGCGTCAGCAAACTGTCTCTTCATCAATTTGCCTTCCCATCATTCTGTCCGACCGCTTCGACCGAATGACGGGAGGGCAAATTGATGAAGAGACAGGCGCGGGGGGATGAGGCGGCCAGCCTACTCAACCACGACGACAGCTCGTTTCCAGAGGACTTCTGTTTGTTGTTGCTTCGGGGCGGCGTGCAGGAGTTGAACTGGGATTGTGCGTCCGGCGAACGGGCTGAGATCGACGACGATGTCGTGCCAGCCGTTCGCGCTGCCGGTCTCTTCGATGGTGCGATCGAGCAGCAGTTGGTTCTCGACGCGCACGCCGAGTTGCCAGCGTTTGTCGGAATGATTGCCAACACGCAACCGGAGCGTCGTCTTGCGACCGGCGGGGATTTCAAATTGGCCGACGAGTGCAATGTCGTGCGTCTCGACGAGCTTGCTGGAGAGAACAGCGGTCTCGCCGCGCTGGTCGCTCACGATCAGTTTGTGGTTCGCCGAGAAGCCGGTCGCGAGGGACCAGCCGGGGAGGATGAGGGCGAGGTCGGCGAGTTGCGTCTCGATGATGTCGGGCTGCCACGCGCCGAGAGCCGTGTCACCGAAGCGACCGGGGACGAGCGGCGATGCGGCGACGAGTTCATTCAGTTCTCTCTTCGGGTCTTTCCAGCCTTGGCCCGCGAACGTCCACCACTTGCCTGCTGCAAACACGAGCGGCCCGAGTTGGTTCTCGTCGCGCTCGACTCCTTCCACTTGAGACTGCGCCAGTTCGCGACCGGTCTTCAGATCGAGCCACATCAAAAACGGCTTCGACTTGTTGCCGACCAGCTTCGCGCGATGAGCGACCACGACGACATTGCCCTCGGCGTGAATCGCTTCGAGTCGCGCGTCGAGCGGCTGCGACCACGCGACCGTGCCGTCGTCGAGTGACAGCGCGGTGAGTCCCGTCGTCGTATCGACCAGTACGCGCGAACCGCTCACGGAGATCGCGCCACGCAGGTCGGAGATCGGTCGTTCCCAAACGAGCCGTCCTGTCGCGAGGCTTAAGCAACTGACCGCGCGCACGCCCGGAAGCGAGACCACGATGCGGCCTCCCGCGACCGACGGCTGCTCACCCGAGTTATTCGGTGCGTCGGTCATGATGCTCGGCGTGAAGGCTCGAAAATCTTCCGACAGTTCGTCGATCATCTTCGGTAGCCACGTGTGACGCCGCAGCCATTGGACTTCGCCAGCGCTGTCGAAGCAGGCGGTTGTCCCGCCGAGCGTGCAGACGGCGACGCGACCGGCGAGAGCCAGTTGAGCGACGAGACTCCGCTCGCCTTGATCCTTCATGCGGAAGAGAGGCTGTGAGGACGTGGCCGCTCCCGTTTCAAAGTCGAACCGCGTTGCTTCGATCTGGAGGAGATCGTCGTCCACCTTGGCCAACGTCAGCGCGAACAGGCTGCCGTTCCAGAAGACGGGATCGGTCAGCACCTGAGAGTTCGGTCGTTGCTTCCACAGGACGTGGCCGTTGTCGCATTGCAGGCACGCCAACTCGGCCCCCGCCTTGGTGAGTCGCCTCACGTACAAGCGGTCTCCCGCGATGAGTGGCTTCATCGGCGCGAACGGCAGCCCGTAGGCATCCCCCTGTTCGGCTCCCAAGCCCTGTGCCCATTGCTGCTGTCCGCCGGGCAACGCATACGCATTCACTTGGAAGCGGTTGCTGACAAACATCCGTTGCACATCGGTCACGACGGAGATTTGCCGCGCGAAGGGATCGCCGAAACGGAACTCGGCCCGCCCGGGATTGTTGCCCGGCTGGCCATCGAACTGCGCACGGGCTTCCAGTTTGAACGCGGCCGGTGTGAGAGGGGGCGGCGCGGCTGATGTCGTGGTGACGACGAAGCGGCTCGATGCGGAAGGTCGCGCGGAGAGATCGCGGATGAGCGTCTCAAACGCGGCGGGCGCGATGCTCGTGCCGCTCAGTTCGATCGGCTTGGTCGGCGTGACAATCGGCGACGACGGTTGCTGGCCGTTGAGAGCCGTTGCCAGTTGCAGCCGCGCGGTGAGGGACTCGCGCTGGCGTGCGGCGGCGTGCGTGAGGCCCATCAGAAAATGTTCTTCCGCAGCCGGAAAGCGACCTGCCGCGAGGGCGCGATCGCCGAGCCATTCGTGAGCCTCCGCTGCGGCCTCGGTCCCGAAGAACTGCAACGTCGCCGCCTGCATCCCGCGCACGTCTCCCGCATTGATCGCGGTACGAACGCGAATCTGACCGAGCGGCCCGAACTTCTCGGTCATCAACTTGGCGAAGTCGGGATGAGCCTGCATCGCGCCCGCAATCGCGGTCGGCAGTGACACGAATAATTGGCGGTCTTCCATGTCGGGCAACATGCCCGGCCCATCGTGATCGCCGATCGACATCACGATGCGACAGGCGTCTTCATACGTTTGCCCGACGAGTGCCGACTGCAATTCCGACCGAACGTTGTACGCCTCTTTGTTCCATTGCATCGCCAGCGGATGCCGCCAGACACCGGGGAAGACGCCCGCCGTGCCGTCGTCCAGTTGAGGAGCGTTCTCAATCGAGACCGCCTTCAACCAGCGAGCGTACTTGTCGAGATCGTCGCTCCGTTCGGTCGGTCGCCAGTCGGGATGCACGCCCGTGTTCCAGAAGAGCGCGGTTTGACTCGACTCCCACGCATCGGCCCAATCGCCGCGATACGCCGCCAGCAACAGCTCGCGCGAGTTCTGTCGTTCCCACGCAAACCGCAACTTGCTGACCGTCCACATCGGGGAACGAATGATCGCGGGACGGAGCGTTGCCAGCGGATGCAGGTCGCCAGTCGAAGCGATCTGCTCGGCGAGTGTCTCGTAGTGAGTGGCATGAACCTTCGCCGCCACTTCGTCCCAAAGGTCGCTGAGGAGCGCGGCGTCATCGAGCAGCTTCAGCTTCTGTGCGAACGATGCTTCAGAACGAATGCCGACGGCCATGAGTTGTCTCAACAGCGGGACGGCCAATTCCTTGGCTGGCCCTTGGCTCAACGCGGCCACCGCGCACGCATTGAACCAACGAGGCAAGGCGACTCCCGCCGGTTGTGTCGCCAGTGTGCGCTGCGTCCACTTGGCCATGTCCTTTAATTCGTCACTGGCGAACGGTGGTGACTGCGCGACGAGTGATCGTTCGGCGAATGACGTGACGCCGTTGAGTTCCCTGACTTCGAGATGGCTCAGTCGAATCGAACGGGGCGCGGTGCCGGGCTGTGCGACGGGATTCGCAAACAGGCCGATCGTCGCGACGGGACCGATCAAATCGCGAGCCGGGTTCTCGACGAGATGCCCCCAACTCCGACCGTCGCCGCTCACGAGAATCTGCAACGTTCCCGCTCCCGCCACCAGCTTGATCCACTGCTGCGGCGTGTGATACGGCGGCGGAAAACCGTTCGGATCGAAGTTCGACGTGTCACGCTGTTCACCCGGTCGCAACACGCCGAACGTGATCTGCTGCGTCGTCGCCTCTTTGAAGAAGCCGATGCGATGCAGCGGCCGCCCGTCGCTGTCGCCGAGAAAGAGGCCGGTCCCCGGATCAGCCGATTCCACCCGCGCGATCACTTCGTACAACCCGCGCGTCGCGCCG
>CAMAYU010000038.1 GCA_945862235.1 Schlesneria paludicola DSM 18645 | reverse complement strand
TCAAATCGTCTGCGCCGTGAAGCCGCCGTCGATCAGGAGGTTGTGTCCGGTCAGGAAGCTGCCTGCGGTGGGAGAGGCCAACAACAAAATGCCTCCCGCCAGTTCTTCGGGTGAACCGAAGCGGGCCATCGGCGTGTGACGCATGATGCTCTCAACGCGATCGGGCGTGAGCACCTTCTTGTTCTGTTCGGCCGGGAAGAAGCCGGGCGAGAGGGCGTTGACGCGGATGCCTTTCGTGCCCCATTCCCGTGCGAGATTCTGCGTCAGGCTGAGGACTGCTGCTTTCGTGAGCGAGTATGTGAAGACACGCGACAGCGGCGGGCCAGCACTGACCGAAGCAATGTTGATGATCGACCCCTTGGTCCCGCGATCGAGCATGTATTTCCCGACAACCTGACAGGCGAGTCGCACGCCGCGCAGATTGACGTTCAGAATCCGTTCCCACTCTTCCTCACCGATGTCGAGGAACGGCGTCGGCGAGTTCACACCCGCACCGTTGATAAGGACGTTCGCTTCACGATTGTTCGCTTGGAGATGAGCCACCAGCGCGTCGAGGTCTTCCCGCGAAGTCGCCTCACACTTGAAGTACTCGGCAGACCCACCGCGATCTTGGATCGAAGCGACTCGCGCCTGCCCGTGTTCGTCGTTGCGACCGACAACCAACACGTGAGCTCCCGCACCAGCTAATGCCTCGCAGAACGAGCCACCCAACGTTCCCGTCCCACCCACCACAATCGCGGTGAGACCATCGAGTCCAAACATGTTCTTCAGATAGTCAACAGCGGGCATGGATGCAGTTTCCTGAACTGAAAGAGGGAGGAACCATCAAGGAAGTCCGGCTTCGCTTTGTTAGCCGGACTTCCTTGATGGGGGCGAGATCTCGTGTCGAAACGAAGTCACGTAGGGTGCGTGGAGTCTTCGGAACGCACCGTGGTCGTGCCACTTGTGCGGTGCATTCCTAAGACTCCACGCACCCTACGGCTGTTCGCTCAGCCGATGAATTCGACATCGACCGGGTGCGGGATGATCTTCGCGTCGTAGGCGCGTTTCAACAGCAGGGCCACGGCGTCGCGACCGCGTTGGCCGAAGTCGATCGTCCAGTCGTTGACGTACATCCCGACGAACTTGTCGGCCTGACTGCGGTCTAGATCGCGACCGAACTGCAAGGCGTAGGCGAGAGCCTCGGCGCGGTGGTCGAGGGCGTACTGAATGCTCTGCTTCAGCAGGACCGTCACTTCGTCCATCGCCTTGCGGCCGAGGTCACGTCGGATCGCATTGCCTCCCAGCGGCAGCGGCAAGCCCGTGTCTTCCATCCACCATTTGCCGAGGTCCACGATCAAGCTCAGCCCGTCGTTCTGATACGTGAGCTGTCCCTCGTGAATGATGAGTCCCGCATCGACCTTGCCCGCCTTGGTCACGGCGAGGATCTCGTCGAACGGATAGAAGACGGGGGTGAAGTCGTCGCCCAGCGCAAGTCGCAGCGCGAGGTACGCGGTCGTCAACTTGCCGGGGATGGCGATGGTCTTGCCTCGAAAATCGTTCAGGCTCCCCGGCTGACGAGCCACGATCATTGGGCCGTAGTTGTCACCCATGCTGCATCCGCACGCACACAAGGCGTACTTGTCGGTCATGTATGCATAGCCATGCAGGCTGACGGCGGTCAGCTCCAACTCGCCCTTCAGCGCGCGATCGTTCAGCGTCTGAATGTCCTGAAGCTGGTGAGTGAACTGATATTCGCCCGTGGGAATCTTGTCGTTCGCCAAGGCATGAAACATGAAGGCATCGTCGGGATCGGGGCTGTGGCCTACGCGGATGAGCATGGTGGTGGGTCGATGGTTGAAGATGGATGGGTGAGGGTCAAAGCCACAGGACGCAAACTTGCGGCTACGGCCGTGAGGCATCATAGTCGCGACCGCAATGACTGGCCACGAAGCCAGCGAACCGGCATCGATCGCCCTCGGACCCTCAACCTTCCACCCTAGACCCTCGATCTTTCCATGCCCCGCTTCTCCCTCCCAGACACCACCGCCGCACTGACCGACCGACTCATCATCGACCAGATTGGTCGAGGCCGCCGGGTACTCGACCTTGGTTGTGGAGACGGCCGTCTACTGTGTCGCCTGCGCGACGAAGCCGAATGCTCGGTGCAGGGGATCGAACTGGATCATGCCGGTGTGATCGAGGCCATCTCCAAAGGGATGCCGGTCATTCAGGCGGACCTCGACGAAGGCTTGGACGAAGTTCCGGAAGACTCGTTCGACTTCGCGGTCCTCAGTCAGACGCTGCAGCAAGTGCGACATCCCAAAGCGCTGTTGCAACGGATGCTCCGCGTCGCCAAGCGAGCCGTGGTGCTGGTCCCGAATTACGGCCACTGGCGCATCCGGCTGCAAATCCTCTGGCAAGGTCGCGCCCCGATCACCGGCTCGCTTCCGTATGACTGGTACAACACGCCGAACCTGCACTTCTTGTCGATGCTCGATTTCCGCGACCTCTGCCGCCAGATGCAGGTCCGGATCGTGCAAGAGACGCCGATCATCCACGGTCAATCCGCCGCCGGGGCGTGGGCCGCCAACCTCCGCGCTGACAGTGCCCTCTACGTTTTGGAACACGAGTAACTTGGCCAGCAGTGAGGATCGGCACATCCATCACTGTTGGGATTTGTCTGTGTGGATTTGGTGAGCCGGGTGCCGTAAGGCCCCGAATTCTTCGACAAAGCGTCCGGGGCCTTACGGCACCCGGCTCACCAAACTCCGACAGTCATTGATGTGCCCGTCCTTAAACGAGTCGTCCCCCCTATTGGAGTCCCCGTTCATGCGTCTCATCCTGTCACTTGCACTCGTCTTCGCACTGGCTTCACCGATCATTGCTGCCGATCCGGTGAAGACCGCCAAGCCCGATCAGGCCGCACTGGAACAAGCTTTCGCTGAGAAGCTCACTGGTGCAGCACTCGTCGGTTCGTTCTCGACCGACGGAAAAGATGGCAAGGCGGGGGACAAGTATCAGATCGCCAGTGCGAAAAAGTTGCAGGGTGACACCTGGCAGATCGTCTACAAGGCGAAGATCGGTGAACAATCGGTGGACCTGCCGATCGCGATCAAGGTCTTGTGGGCGGGTGACACACCGGTGATGACGCTTGACGATTTCACGATCCCCGGCATCGGCACGTTCACCGCGCGGGTCCTCTTTCACGGGGACCGCTATGTCGGAACGTGGCAACACGGCGACCACGGCGGCGCGATGTGGGGTCGCGTCGAGAAGACTGACGCCAAACCGGCTGCCGAGAAAAAGTGAGTTGCCCGGCGTGATATCGCGGTCGAGGCAACGCCTTGGTCGGTGTGACGCTGTCACGCCTTCGTCTGGCAGACTGGACGGATCAGACGGATCGGTCCGATGCTCTCTCCCGCGAGGCCCCTCATGAACCGACAGCCCTTCGCCATGCCGCCGCAGTCGTGGGAGCCGAAGATGACGCCGTGGTTCGCTCGGGCGTGGTTCCCGATGGTGCGGCGAGAAATGCGGAACAAGGCCGACATCCAGAACGTGGACCTTCACGGGCTGGAGCATCTCCAGTCGGCCGTCGCTTCGGGCGCGGGTGTCCTCGTCACACCCAACCATTCGTTTCACTACGACTCGTATGTGCTCGGTCATGCGGCGCATGAAGTGGCTCGACCATTCCACATCATGGCCGCGTGGCAAGTCTTCGCGGCGGCGACCTCGTTCCAGCGGTTTGTCATGCAGCGGAGCGGCATCTTCAGCATTGATCGCGAGAGCGCGGACCTCGGAGCTTTCAAACGTGCGGTCGAGATTTTGCGGTCGCATCATTGCCCGTTGGTCATCTTTCCCGAGGGGGACATCTACCACACGAACGACCGCGTCAGCCCGTTCCGTGAAGGAGCCGCTGCGATCGCGCTGTCGGCGGCGAAACGAAGTGATCGGCCAACTGTGATTCTTCCCGCCGCGATCAAGTGTCGCTACGTCACCGACCCGACGCCGGGGCTGCTCGATCTGATGAGTCGCCTCGAACAATCCCTTCACTGGCGACCTCACACGCACCTGCCGCTCCCCGAACGAATTTATCGCTTCGCTGAAGGACTGCTCGCGCTGAAGGAACTCGAGTACCTCGGTCGCCACCAAACCGGGACCGTTCAATCACGAACGGCCGCGTTGATCGGGCATCTGCTCGACGACCAGGAGCAGCGACACAACATCGAGAAGCGAACCGGCACTGTCCCCGAGCGAGTCAAAGAACTGAGACGCCACCACATCGAACGGCTCGCGACAGGAGAGGCGAGCGCCGTGCCGCTCACCGCCGCCAAATCAGTCTCGCTGAGCGACGACGAACGGCGCCAGCTCGAACGAGACATGGAAGACCTCTTCTTCGTGATCCAGCTCTACAGCTACCCCGGCGACTACGTCGCCGAGAAGCCCTCGATCGAACGGGTCGCCGAAACGCTCGACAAGTTTGAAGAGGATGTCCTTCGCGTCCGCTATCCCACTCCGCGCGGAACCCGCCACGCCAGCGTCCGCTTCGGCGAACCGATCCTGCTCTCAAACGAAAAGGCATCACGCGAAGCCACCTCTGCACTGACCACCCAGTTGGAGCAGCATGTCCAGAGGCTGCTTGATCAAGCGTGAGAAGTTGAGCGATTCCGTGGGGACGGCTCAGAGGCAGACGGCTTGTTTTCGGGGTGCCACGGTCACGGCTTTGCGTGGCCGTGGCTTGCGATAAACAAAACACGGCCACGCAAAGCCGTGACCGTGGCACCCCAGGCAATACTTCTGCATTGGTGCGGCAAGTTCTCGGACAGCCTTTCAGCCGCTTTGCGCGGTGTCAGTGTGACCGCTGGCATCGGAGGAATCTGCTTCGCGCGAAGGCGGGGCTTGAGGTTCGACGTACGTTCCCGGCTTGATCTGCGGGCCGGTTTTGTACTGGTCGAGGATCGATGCGATCAGCGGTGCTTCGATCGATTCCTTTTCGAGTAGCTCGCGCGTGAGATGCTCCATCGCGGGGCGTCGTGCGGCGAGGATGTCGCGGGCGGTCTCATAAGCGGCGTCGATGATCCGGCGGACTTCGAGGTCGATCTCGCGAATCGTTTCCTCGCTGTGGGCGTAGTCGGACGAGCCGACCGATCCCATCAGGAACGCACTCTTGCGCGACTCGCTGTAATGGACGCGGCCCAGTTTGGGGCTCATGCCAAACTCGGTGATCATCCGTCGTGCCATGTCCGTCGCGCGTTGCAGGTCGTTGGCGCCACCGGTGGATGACTCCTGGTAGATCAGGTCTTCCGCCGCGATGCCGCCCAGCAGGCTGCAAATGCGGTTGAAGAGTTCGGTCTGAGTCGAAAGCTGTCGGTCATCTTCCGGCCGGTGCATCGTGTAGCCGAGTGCCCCGAGGCCGCGCGGGATGATCGAGACCTTGTGAACGGGATCGAGATGCGGTAGCGAGCAACCGACGAGCGCGTGCCCGATCTCGTGCCACGCGACGCGCTGTTTGACATCTTCCGGAATGACACGGGCCGTCTTTTCGAGACCGGCAACGACGCGCTCGAAGCCTTCTTCAAACTCGGCGTTCGTCACGGCGGACTTGTTCTTGCGCGCGGCCAACAGCGCCGCTTCGTTCACCAAGTTGGCGAGGTCCGCGCCGACAAAGCCCGCCGTGAACTTGGCGAGATACTTCAAGTTCACACTGTCGTCCGTTTTGATCTTCGCTGCGTGGACCTTCAAGATCGCTTCGCGTCCCTTGATGTCGGGGCGATCGACAAGGACGTTGCGGTCGAACCGACCGGGCCGCATCAGGGCCGGGTCGAGTGTCTCGGGACGATTCGTCGCGGCGAGCACGATCACGCTTTGATCGGAGCTGAAACCATCCATTTCGACGAGCAGCGCGTTGAGCGTCTGGTCGCGTTCTTCACCCCCACCCTGTGCCCCGTGGCTGCGGACCTTACCGATGGCATCCAACTCGTCGATGAAGATGATCGCGGGCGAGCGTTGCCCCGCTTGTTGAAACATGTCGCGCACGCGAGCCGCTCCAACACCGACGAACAGCTCGACGAAGTCGGACCCCGAGAGACCGAAGAACGGCACGCCCGCTTCTCCCGCCACCGCCTTCGCCAGCAGTGTCTTCCCTGTTCCGGGCGGTCCCACCAGCAAGACCCCGCGCGGGATGCGGCCACCGAGTGCTTGATACTTACCGGGGTTGCGCAGGAACTCGACGATCTCGCGCAGCTCTTCGACCGCCTCGTCGATCCCCGCCACGTCGTTGAACGTGATGCCCAGCTCTTCCTGAACGTACAGCTTGCCGCGACTCCGTCCGAAGGCGATCGCCGAACCGGCACCTCCGCCGCGCTGGAACATCAAGTACAGCGAACCGACGCAGAAGAGGATGAAGACCGTCGTGAGCAACACTTCCGGCCAGCGTGTAACCGGTTCGTCGTAGCTCCAGTGGATGTTGGCTTGGTCGAGCAGGTCGGTCAGTTTGGACTCGTTCTGCCCCTGCATCCCGACGATCGAGACCGAGAACAAATTCGGGACCGTCTTGGAATTGGCGAGGTCTTTCGGCTGATCCTGATACGTGAGCGAACGGAGTCCGATCTTGAGTTCATGGACGTTGGCGGGGCCGAGTGTGCGAGTAGTGACCTGCGTTTTAAACTCGCTGAACGAGAGCTTTTTAGTCCGCCACTTGTTGGCAAAACTAAAGACGATCGCACCCACAACGAGCATCGCCAGCAGCAGCCAGAAGAGGTTGGTCCCCTGTCCCTTGTCGGGCTTTTTCGAGCCTGCAGGAGGCAGCGGAAGTTTGGGACGCTCCGGGCCGGAGCCTTTGGAATCGGGATCGGCCATGGGGAACAAAAGGTCTTCGCCAAAGCGAGAGTGGTCGGCAGGTGGGTTCAAAGCGGGGCAGCCATCACGAGAGTACGGCGGTTGAAGTTGAAGCACGCGGACAACTCTAAGAGCGCTTCTCAGCATGGTCAACCAGTTTGAGCTTCTGGTGGACTATCTGCCTGTTGAAGAACCTGTAGTACAGGCGGATCGCCTGTGTTTTCTAACTCGAAATGCGAGCAGGCGAGCCACCTACTTTACGTTCTTCAACTGGCTGCTATCCGCATCGCATCACGAGGCGAAAATCACAAACGGGCGTTTGTCAAATTCCACATGATGCCGATTGGCAACATCCCGGCAACTTTGTCCGGAAGATTTGCATGTTGACGAGAAAATGATTTGCCAACTCCGTTTTCCAACCTAGGTTCGACACAGGACTGGAAGTCTTTCGCGTGGTCGCGAGATGGGGCACTCCAGTTAGCGGAAGTACGGTCTCGGGACCGACAGGACTGAGGAGATTTGACCATGAATCAAGTTCGTCGAATGAAGTGGACGGATCGGGATCGTCGCGGGGCCATTCTCGTACTGGCGGCGGTCTTCATGACGGTGATGCTGGCCTTTGTCGCGTTCGCGGTGGACATGAGTTACATGTCGCTGACGAAGACGCAGCTTCAGGCGGCGGCCGATGCCAGCGCGCTGGCGGGAGCGATGGAACTGAGTGCCATAGACGATCCCGCGACCGTGCGAACCAACGCCTTGGCGGCGATTCGCTCCGTCGCAGCCCTGCATCGCAGTGGCAATCAACCGGCCGTGAGCATCGAAACGTCGGACGTGACGTTCGGAAAGATGGTCTGGAATTCCGGTTCGCAAACATTCAGCTACAACTGGGGCGAGTCGAATACTCCGTACAACATCGTCAAGGTCCGGGCGGATCGCGACGCGGACGGGGGAGCCGATGATCGGCTGCCGTTGCTCTTCGCACCAGCCTTGGGGCACACGAAAGCGACGATCGGTGCGGAAGCGGTCGCGTCGTTCCAACCGCGTGACATCATGGTCGTGCTCGACTTCTCGGGGTCGATGAACGACGACAGTTGTTTCGGTCGCATCGGCACGCTCGGACGTCCGTTCATCGAAAACAACATGCTGAAAATGTGGCAGGAACTCGGCTCGCCTGTTTATGGCAACCTGACCTTCACTCCCACGCATGCCACCTTGAGAGGTGTGGCCGCATCAGGGACGATCCCCCACATTGATGTCACATACAAGAGGACATCCGTTCCGGTCGTCTCCACCATCAATCTCACTCAGGTGAGACTGCAGTTTTCGAGCAGCAGTGATACGCAGACGTTTACCGGCCTGACGGCAAAAACAGGAACGTTCGCCGGTACAGGAAGCAAAGCTGGCAAAACGATCACGAAGTGCTGGGTCAAGTCTGGGACCAATGGCAGCATGTCTTCCGGCAGCCTTGGCGAGCTGTTCGACTTCACTGCCGCCAATATCAAAACGGCTCTGGGGTTGGACGGCACGTACCCCTACGCGGGCGGCAGTTGGACGGAATACATTTCGAGGGTGCAGTCATCGAGCGGCGGTATCAAGGACGCCGGATACCGCGACATGTACGGCTACATGACGTGGCTCGAATACCTGCAAACGGTGCGGTACGGAGCAAGCGACACGGCCGATCTCTGGAAGACCAGCGAACAGCCGACAGGACTGCTGAAAGACGGGGTTGATGAATTCATCAATTACCTGACAACGATTGAAGCCGAAGACAACGTAGGGCTGTCGATCTACACGCACTCGAATTCGGCGGGAGCGATTCTGGAACACCAGCTCAGCAGTAACCTCGATCAGGTGAAGACGACGACGCGGCGCCGTCAGGCAGGGCATTACAAGTCGGGTACGAACATCTCGGCCGGAATGAAGATCGCCCGCGATGAGATCGTCGCCAATGCCCGACCTCGCGCCTTCCGCATGATGATCGTGATGACCGACGGCCTGCCGAACGAACCATCGAATGCCACTCAATGCGTGGTCGACGAAGCCAATGCCGCCAAAGCGGCCAAAATCAAAATCCTGACCATTAGCCTCGGTGTTGGTGCCGACACGTCACTCATGCAGCAAGTGGCCGACATCACGGGTGGCGTCCACTTCAACGTCCCCGGTGGAGCGAGCATCGACACGGTGCGAGACCAACTGCGAGAAGTCTTCCGCCAGATCGCCAGAAGCCGCCCTCTGAAACTCATCAAGGGAAGTTGACGACGGGAAGTCGGTGACGATCACCAAGCCTTACGCGCAACGCGGATGCTGTCCCATCCGCGTTGCGGCGTTCTTTGGGACGAACCGCTCTCGAAGATCAATCCATCTGACTTCGTGACCACACGTCCCGCGAACTACTCCGCGACACTGTCTTTGGCGATGGCCGTGTAAATCTCTTTGGCCTTGTCGTAGGCGGCTTTGGCGGCGGCACGTTCGCTCGCGCGGATGCGGCCGAATTTGGAGTTCCAACAGACATCGACTGCTTTCTCGCACCAGTCGGCGCTCTTGCGGCTGGCGCGGATGGGTTTGCCGGCAACTTCGATGAAGATCGGGTTTGTGTGGCACGACGGCAGGATGCGCAGGGCGACCCAGCTTGAATGCTTGATCTCGTAGTCGAACGCGACCGCTTTCATTGAGCCGTCGGCGGGGATTTCTTGTTTGGCGACAGGCTGTCCGTTGACGATCAGTTCGACGGGGACCGTGCGGGTTTCGCCGATGCGGCTTCGCTCGAGGTGCCAGTAGGGTTTCTCATCGAGCCGCTTGGCGCGAATCGCTTCGGTTTGCGGTGTCGGTTGTTCGGCAAGCAGCGCGGTGGCGTCGCACGTCACGCGGACCTTGCCGGGTTGCTTGAGGTCGAGTTGGCTGGCGCTAGGTTGGGCACTCTTGCCCGACCTCTGCTCGGTTCCCACATCGCCAGACAAAGCGGCTCGGGCAGGAGTGCCCAAGCTACGAGATGGTGTCCCCACTTCAAAATCGTTCACCTTGAAATCGAACAGGTGGCTGAGGCCATCGCCGCAGTAGCTCCGTCCGTCCTTCAGGCCCTGCACCCACGAGTCATAGTTCAGCAGCTGGTCCTTCGGCTGCTGAACGTAGATGCGGCCGAGGCCCACTTTGTCGCCGTAGATGCAAGGGAAGTCGGTCTCACCGCTGATGCGGGTGCGCATGCCGCAATTCAACGTGTGGTACCAGATGTTGAGTTCCCAGATCGCCGGGGTATCAACGGCCGAGATGAAGTCGCACGCGCCGTGAGCGGTCGTCACGATGAACTCGTTCGCGCCGATGCCGTCGAAGCGCGGCATGGCATAGTCGGGCAGAACCGTCGATGCCTTCCCCTGCCAGTTTTGCGGAGCGCCTCCCCACGGATGCGTGTTGAACTGACGAGTTCCATCCGGCATCACGTCTGGTAACTGAAGCCCCCAGCCGCTGTGACTGTAACCGACGACGCCTCCCTGCTTCTGCCCCCATTCGAGGACCGGCTGAGTCCACGTCGGCCATTCTTCGAGCAGCGTGGTACTCGGATAGTCGTCCTCGGTCAGCTTGAGCAAACAGAGATGCCCCGCGTGCGACGACGGAAAGCCGGAGACCTCCACGTCGTAGCGCATCAGGTAGTTGGGCCGAGACAGTGCCGAGATCTTCCCTTCGAAGTGCCGCTTCTGCGTGTACCAGCACGGTCCCCACGAGAGAACACAGCCGACGTTCAAGTCCTCACCGAGAATGTGCCGCATCATGTCGGCAGGTGACACGCCCTCGGTCGGGCTGTCGTAGTGAGCACACCCCGCCGCGTGAACGTGATGGTCGCCGCTGAACCAGCCGCGCTTCGCCGCGTGAATCCAGCGACGCAGCTTGAACTCCTGCCGCTGACTGACCACCGAATTCTTCTGCCCGTCCTTCTGAGCGGGGGACGTGAGTCCCCTGGCCTCTTCCTTTGCACCAACAACAAACGAATGCGTATCGACGTGGTACTCGGGACCGCGCTGCACGACGGCGGTGTAGTCACCCGGCGGAAGATGGACCGATTCGCCGTCGGCCCGATAGATCTGTTCGTGGAAGAAGAAGTCGGGAGCGAGCCGCCGCGCGGGATTGGGATAGACGCGACCAAACTTGTCGCGAATGGTCAGCGCGGCCATCGTCGGAGTCCCATCGAAATCCTTGATCCCCAGCGCGACCTCAACCGCCGGAACGCACGTGAACAGGACCGGCACCGAATTGCGGAAGCCCAAGTCCTGCGTCCCCTGTCCGACGTGAAAGCCGAGCAATGCCTCGCGCCGTCCCACGTCGCGGCTGTAGAGTTGGACGATGCGGTATTCCAACTCCAGTCCCGACAGGCCGGGCTTGAGCGGCTGCTTGTCGAACATCTGCGCGTCGAGGAACCGGTTCGGCACGTCTCCCGGTTGAACGAGCTTCTCATCAGTCATCGGCTTCTCACGCGAGTTCTTCGTCCCACGCTGATAGACCGGCAGCAGGTTGGGACTCTCGGGTACGAGCGGCGCGGTGACGCCCGCCTCATTGTGAACCTTCACGAGAAACGTGCGCCAGCCCTGCTGAACCAGCTCGCGCTGGACCGGCCCCTCGACGAGAGAGACGCGACTCTCGGGATTGATGCTCACGCCGACGAGGCAGAGTTTGTCGAGCACCTTCTGCACGGCCTCGGTGCAGTCGGCATCCCCTTCGACTTTCAACGCGGCATCCAACGCCTTGCGTGCTTCCGCACCGAGGGGCGAACCGACGTACTCGAGCGCCTGCACGAGCCGCTCGGTCGCAGCGACGAGCGGCTGCTTCTCGACCTTTGCGACGTTCGGCCACTTGCCGTCCGCCGCGAATGACGGTGCGGAGCCGAGCGCGGCCCCGATCCCAACGATTCCCAGACACAGCCACATCGATGCCATCGAACGTGCCATGAAACATTCCTCCCGTGAAATTTCGTGAACAAAAAGTGGCCGAGTGTCGGGCATTGCGGTGGTGAAACTGGCCGCGTCGCCGCGCGAGGTGAATCAACGCTGCTCAAGGTGCCGGTACTCACTCTACGGAGTCACGTCGCCCACGAAAACAGTCGCATCGGAGAAGGCCGTGTTGAGTTCCATTCCGAAAATCGGCCGATATACTCGCGATCCCGATTGGTTCGGGTTCCCACAACTTTGGAACACGAGGAGCCGCACCTTGTCACAACTGCCCGCTGACAACTCTCCGGAAGCACGCTTCTTCAAGTGGTTCGCTCAAAGCATGAAGTGGTTCGTCATCGAAGAACTGCGAATTCACAAATGGCACTTGAGTTTTGCCGCTGGCCGGAATCTCGGCATGGAGGCCATCGACGACTGGGAGCGACGGTTCTGGATCAATTTCTGTCGCTGGCGTCGGTTCGAGCACATCGAAGGCGAGCAGTGTTGGATTGAATTCAACGGGCTGGACTTCGCGGTCCTTAAAAACGTGAACGCCTTCAATGAGTTGCTCGACGAAATCCTGAGACTGATGAAGGACCGCAAGGTTCTCCGCGACAACCTTGAGATGATCCAGTGGGCGAAGTCGAATCCACGCATCTGCGAAGAACACGTTCTCCAGTTTTTGGAGGTCATCAACATCAACACCGCCCGCATGAAGCTCCCCGAAGAATGGAAACGCATCGCCGCCGCGTGAGCGAGGCGACGAACTGACGACAGCAACTTGGTCCGAGAGCGAAAACACAAATGGCCCGACAGCCAGTGAGCTGTCGGGCCATTTGTGTTTTGAGAGTACTGAGTCCCTTCACCGCGTCATTCCAAACCACGTCATTCCAATTAGAAATCTCCCAGTGTCCGACGGTCACCGCGATTGGCGAGGCGCTGATACGTCCCCCATTTGGAGGTATCGTTTGGAAAGGAAGAGTCAAAGTGCGAATGAATGTTCTCGCCGATAAATCGGACGGAACCATCGCAGAGCAGGAAATTAGCACCCGCTGGATGCAAGCTGGCAGCACCCAGATGGGAAGCAGAATTCATGTTCGGAATGAAGTTCGCCAGAACACCTGAGGGGCCATCATCGATTAGTGCCATGTGGTTGAAACTCCGGGTTACTCCGCCCCAAACCGCACCGCCCGTGATCGAACCCGGAACCGGACCCACATAGGAGCGTTCGGCGACCAAGATGGTGTTGCTTGTCCCGTCCAAGACATCACCTAAATTCAGGCGAGAGTTCATTCCAAACAGGCCATCGCCGGGAATCACACCCTGCGATCCAACATAGCTTGATCGGGCGACGGGAATCTTCTGAGTATCATCGCCGTCATCGGGGTAGCCACTCGTGCTGTTACATCCGCAGCCATCCACACTGAGTGTCCGTTGTGTGTTCAGCAATGGCCCGCTGTCGGACGGGCAGAGAAAGATCGGCAGTGATCGCCTGAATTCATTGGCCTTGAATGGATTCTGTATCGCGGTTCCGACCGGCTCGCTTCCCGGCGCGATGGCGAGATAGGCATTGGACTGTTCCAACTGAGAAAGAATCATCGTCAACCAACTCCAAGTCGATTGGCTGGCAAAGCTGGTCTTGGAACAGATGCATTTCGGCAACGAGGTTGTGTTGCCCGGCGGAAACACCTTGAACGTGTCGTGGTAGTTGTGCAGAGCGAGACCAATCTGGCGAAGATTGTTCTGGCACTGAGTCCGCCGCGCTGCTTCGCGGGCTTGCTGCACGGCGGGCATCAGCAGCGAGACGAGAACTGAGATGATCGCGATCACAACGAGCAACTCGACCGACGTTCGTCGTCGCGTCAATCGGCGAAGACGTACTGTTCGCTGAAGGGGATGTCTTGCGCGATGCGGCGCGGGGCGCACCGGTTGTCGAGACAGGCGAACCGAAGCCCTTGTTGTTCAGCGCGGTCGTTGAGTTGGAACCATCGCTGGAATGAGACGGACTTTTGGAGTCCTCACCGCCGGTGTCACGCGAGCGATCGGAATTCTTGAGTGGCGGACGACGCACGTTCAGCGCCTTCGCCACCGGTTGCCATTCGCCATCCACACCGACCTGAACGAACTCGTCCGCGAGCAGCAGACCATTTGCCAATCGTTCTTGCAGATCAGTCCGCGATACCGGCCCGACCGGGCGTCCTCCCTCCCACAGGAAGAACTCGCACTCGTCGTCGATTGCGCCGCCCGATCCCTCTGAGCCGTTCAGCTCTGCATGGCGAGAAGGCTCAGGAGCAGGCGATGCCGCTCGTCGCGGAACACTCCCATCGCGCCGTTCGACTTCGCTGCGACGAGGTTCCGTGTCAGGACGTGAAACCGAACCAGAGGGACGCGACGAACTGAGGGACGCCGAGCGGCCGTCCTTGGTGAACGGCTCTTCGGTTCCCGTGCGATACGCCACGGGAGACTCGATCGCCAATGACCGCTGCTCCGAAGGCCCGGGCTGCGCGAACTCAGCCAATTCCTCCACGTCATGGGGACTGCGCCACAGACCGCGTTCTCCCTGTCGAACGAGGTGCGTGTCGGCCACGTCGCCACGCCGTCGCAGTCGTTGCAAAGCCTCGAGCATAAACGGGCCTCGTGTCGCGCCGCCGGCCATCAGCCACCACTCGGCCTCAGCGGACTCATCCGAAACCGGGCCGGTCTCTTGGAAACGTTCTTCCAAGGATGCGTCGGTCGCTTCCGCAAACAGAATCTCAGACGGCCCTTCATCGCTGCGAAGCGTGCGACTTGGGAGGGGTTGCTCGCCGCGTACGAGACCAATTCCGTAACGGTCGATCGCGACGCCATCGGACAACAGCAACGCGCGCACTTCGTCCCGCAGTCCCTCGTCACCCGTAACCATTTGCAACAGTTGTGAGTTCAGTAGCAGGCCGCGCTCGTCCAGCCAACTTGCCGCTGCATCATAGGCTTCTTCAAACGTGGTCATCGCGGTCTACTTCGTTACGGCATTCCCGATCACACCCACAACAAGGCTGACTCGACAGCCTGCTGGAAGCCATGGAAACGATTTCAAGACTCGAACATCAACCCGCAGCATAAGCCGGGGCGTCGGCAATTGCCGCGTGGAATCGTCCCTGACCTTGTTTAGGGCGATACCCTGCTTCAGAGTAGTTCCGCCGCGCCCGTTTTCAGATGCCATGCCATTTTTGAAAAAGTGATGCGATGAACGCTTCGATCCTTGGTAGATTGCAGTCGAGGTTTTGGTGGTCGATTTCAGGCAGTCATACTCGCTCTACTTGACCCCGAAAACAGGTGTCGGCCACACCCTGTTATCGCACCTCAAATAGTGTCATCACACTTCAATCAGGTACGTCCATGACATTTCATGATCGGATTGCCTGCTCACTTCGCTCGCTGGCGGGAAACGGCGGAGTCTCCTCATGAACATTCCTTCGTCAACGATGCCGACCGCGTTCAAGCAGGTGCGTTGGCACCTGCTGTACTACGTTCTGGCGACGTTCAACATCGCCACGATCCTGCTGAGTGTGTTCCTGACACAACAGGTGCTGTCCATCTATCGCACCTCCGTCACCGAGAACCAGGCATGGGCCGAACGGGCCAGCCGGATCGCGGAGATCGTCGATCTCTCCGTGGCGGCCAACGCGCCGGGCAACGATGCTTTCGAGTCGGGCGATATCCCGCTGGAATCGAAGCGTTTGACGCAGGCCATGCAGAACTATGAGAAGCGCTACCTGCTCGCCACGGAAGACATTCAGAACAACGTTCCTTCCCAGATCGGAGCGCCGTTGTTGGTGATGCTCTCCGGATTCAACACTGAGATCCGCCAGATGCAGACGGAGACCGTGGACATCTTTCAGCTTCTCGGCCAAGGGGACCGGGAAGAAGCGGGTGAATTCATGGCTCAAATGGACCGCTCGCTCGTGCGTGCGATGTCGCAGAATGCGAAGCTGCGGGAGGCAATCCGAAACATCCAGAACACTCGGTTCGCTCACCACACGGGTCGCGCCGCAGGGCTGGCTCAACTCTCGTTTGGGATCATCGTGCTGGTGATTGCCACGATATTCGGAGCCGTTTATTTCGGAGCCTTGTCGCGCCGCTCGGTCCTTGCCGAACAGGAGCAGACGGCGGCGGGACATCGCGTCACGCAACAGCAGAATGAGAGCCTGCGGCAATACTCGGCGCAACTGGAAACCATCAAGACCGAGTTGGCCACGGCGAACGCGCAGCTCGCCGGAGTGCTCGATGCGGCGACGCAGGTTTCGATCATCGCGACCGACGTACACGGTCTCATCACGGTCTTCAATTCGGGTGCGGAGAACTTACTGGGCTACTCCGCCGGAGAGATGGTCGGCAAGCAGACACTCCAGATCATTCATCTGCGCGACGAGGTGCTGGCTCACGGCGCCGAGTTGTCGCGTGAGTTGGACTATCTCGTGGAAGGCTTTGAGGCGTTCGTGGCCTACGCCAAGCAGGGCCGCTTCGATCAGCGCGAATGGACTTTCGTCCGTAAAGACGGCAGCCATTTCGCGGTCAGTCAGGTCATCACGGCGGTCAAGAACACCGCTGGCGAGATCACGGGATTCCTCGGCGTGGCCGAGGACATCTCACTTCGCAAGCGGCAAGAGGAACGTTTTCGCATCGTCGTCGAAGCCGCTCCCAGCGCAATGGTGATGATTGATCGCGAGCGACGGATCACCTTGGTCAATGGCCGCACAGAGGAACTTTTCGGCTACAGCCGCAAAGAACTCATCGGAGAGCTGGTCGAAATCCTCGTGCCCGAGCGATTTCGACCACAGCATCCCAGCAAAGTTGAAAGCTTCTACCGCAACCCTCAGACACGGGCCATGGGATCTGGCGGGGGTCTGTTTGGCGTCAGTAAGGATGGCACAGAGGTCCCCATCGAACTCGGTCTGAATCCCATTTCCACGAACGAGGGCACATTTGTCCTCGCCTCGATTATCGACATTACCGAACGCAAGCGGACTGAGGAGGAACTGCGTCGAGCCAAAGTGGAGGCTGAAGAGGTCAGCCGTATCTTGGACTCCAGTCTGAAGAGCATCGCCGATGGAGTGATCGTCGCCGATTCAGCGGGCAAGTTTTTGTTTTGGAACGAGGTCGCCGAGCAAATTGTTGGCCTCGGTACGACGGACACCCCCATTGAAGGCTGGACCACGCACTACGGTTGCTTCCTGCCCGATATGGTCACGCCCTTTCCGCCGCAAGACCTGCCACTGGCACGCACCATTCGCGGCGAGGATGTCTACGAAGACGAGCTGTTTATCCGCAATTCGCGGAAGCCGGATGGTGTGTGGCTCAGCGTCAACGGGAGACCCTTAAGGGATGAGACGAACCAATTGCGAGGTGGCGTCATCGTGTTCCGTGACACGACGGAGCGCCGGCGGCACGAAGTCGAACTGCATCGAGCCAAGGAGGCTGCCGAAACCGCCAACAAGGCCAAGAGTTCGTTCCTAGCCAACATGAGCCACGAAATCCGCACACCGATGAATGGCATCATCGGCATGACGCAGTTGTTGGCGCGCACCGAATTGCGGTCGCACCAGCGCGACTATCTGACGACCGTCGATGAGTCGGCCCACATTCTGTTGCGGCTGCTCAACGACATCCTCGACTTCTCCAAGATCGAGGCGGGCAAGCTGGAACTGGAGCGTGTGAACTTCCGGATCTCGGAATGCGTCGGCCGCGCGTCGCAAATGCTGATGCTGCGTGCGGCAGAGAAGGGACTGGAGATCGTCTGTCGCATCGCGCCAGAAATCCCCGACCATCTGCTCGGTGATTCCGGCCGCATTCAACAGGTACTCGTCAATTTGCTCGGGAACGCCGTGAAGTTCACCGAAGCCGGCGAAATTTTTGTGAACCTCAATGTCGAGTCGATCACCGCCGAACGGGCCCGGCTGCATTTCTCTGTCAGCGACACGGGGATCGGAATTCCCGCCGACAAGCTGGTCCAGATTTTCCGTCCGTTCGAGCAGGCCGAATCCTCGACGACACGACGGTTCGGCGGCACGGGGTTGGGCTTGGCGATCTCGCGACAACTCGTGGAAATGATGCACGGCAAGATCTGGGTCGAAAGCGAACCCGGTCGTGGTTCGACGTTTCACTTCACCGCCGAATTGGAAATCTCCGACGATCAGCATCGGCACGAACCGGCGGAACTCGAATCGTTGCTCGACCTGCCGGTGCTGGTCGTGGACGACAACTTCACGAACCGCCGCATCCTGGGCGAGATGCTGCAATACTGGCACATGCGACCGGTGCTGGCCGACTCCGCCGCAGTCGCCCGACACGCGCTGCAAACAGCCGACGAGTCCCAGCATCCCATCCGACTGATTCTGCTCGACCACCACATGCCCGGCGAAGATGGTCTCCACTTTGCCGAGAGCTTGCGCGACATTCGGAATCAGGGCCAATGTCCGATCATCATGATCTCGTCGGGTACGTCGCCGATCGACGCGGAACTGGGCCAGAAATACGGTATCGGCCGGTTCATGACCAAGCCGGTCATCGCGTCCGAATTGCTCAACGAGGTGCTGCGCCAATTCGGTCGGTACACGAGCGTCAAGCCGATGCAACCGCCGACTCTGGCGACATCCTCGCCTGTTCATCCGCGCCGCGTGCTGTTGGTCGAGGATAACGAAATCAATCGCCGCGTTGCACTCGGACTGCTGCTGTCGCGCGGGCATCAAGTGGTCGTGGCAGTGAACGGACTCGAGGCGGTCAACACGCTCGCCGCAGAGGAATTCGATGTCGTGCTGATGGACATGCAGATGCCCGTCATGGACGGCTACGAGGCCACCGCCGAAATCCGGAAGCGCGAGCACCAAACCGGCGGGCACATTCCGATCGTGGCGATGACGGCGGAGGCTCTCAAAGGAGACCGCGAACGCTGCCTCGACTCCGGCATGGACGACTACGTTTTCAAACCGATTACTCCCGCCGAAATGTATCGCGCCGTCGAACGCTTCCCCACGCTCTGCCTGCCGGTCGATGCCGGACTTCGGGAGGCTTCCGAAAGCGGCACGACTTCTTCTGCTGACCGTGATGCCGCACCGCTCGAACCCAGGGCTCGTGCGGACAACTCAGCGCCAGACACGCTCCCCGCGATCGATTGGAACGTGGCGAAAGAACGGCTCGGTGGCGGTACGGACACGCTGCGTGAGTTCGCGGAACTGGCGAAGAAAGAGACCGCGACCCAACTGGCAGAAATTCTCCGTTCGATCAAGACCCGCGAATTCAAACTGCTGCGCCGCGCGGCGCACACCCTGAAAGGCTCGGTGACTTATTTCGGTGCCGAGCCACTCGTTCAAGCGGCATTGGCTCTCGAAAACCACGGGCGTAACGAGTCCTGGGACGGATGCGCCGAACTGCTGTCCACGCTCGAAAGCGAACTCGCCCGCTTCTTGATCGTCTTGAACGCGGGGCCTCCCGAGGCGAGCGACGGGACTTGAGTGAGGCGAGCGGCAGGAAATGGCGTATCCATCAAAGCCAGACGCGCAAGCGAAGCTGTCGGCCGTCGAGTCTTCGCTTGCGCGTCTGGCTTTGATCTGCGGTACGGCAACTCATGTCTCTCGCCTGACCTTGCGAAAGGCATTTGGCTCTCCTGTCGTCGAGCGACAGAACGACTATTGCCAGATGTCAGATGTCGTAATACATCGCGAACTCGAACGGGTGCGGGCGCTGGCGGAGGGCTTCGACTTCCTTCTCCGTCTTGTACCAAATCCAAGTATCGATCACGTCTTCGGTGAAGACATCTCCGCGAAGGAGGAACTGATGGTCGCGGCGCAGCGCGGCGAGTGACTCTTCCAGCGACGCGGGAACTTTCGGGGCATCGGTCTGCTCATCCGGCGCGAGGTCATACAAGTCTTTGTCGAGCGGTCGGCCGGGATCGAGGCGACGTTGGATGCCGTCGATCGCCGCCATCAACATCGCGGACATCGCGAGGTATCCGTTCGACGAAGCATCCGGACAGCGGAACTCGATCCGCTTGTTCTCGGGGCGCGGAGAATGGGCCGGGATGCGAATCGCCGCCGAGCGATTGCGACTGCTGTACGAGAGGTTGATCGGCGCTTCAAAACCGGGGACGAGCCGCTTGTAGCTGTTGGTCGTTGGGCAACAGAAAGCCATCAGCGCGGGTGCGTGATGCAGGATGCCGCCGATCGCAAACAGAGCGGTCTCGGACAGCCCCGCGTATCCCGAACCGGCAAACAGGTTCGTGCTGTTCTTCCACAGTGAGAAGTGAAGATGCAGGCCCGAGCCGTTGTCGTTCCACAGCGGCTTGGGCATGAACGTCGCCGATTTGCCGTGCTTGGCCGCGACGTTGCGGACGATGTACTTGTAGAGCAACAGGTTGTCGCCGGTGCGCACGATCGGCGCGTGCCGCATGTCGATCTCACACTGCCCGGCGGTGGCCACTTCGTGGTGCTGAGCTTCAACCTCCACGCCGCAGTCTTGTAGCGTGAGCATGATCTCTGTTCGCAGGTCTTGCAGCGTGTCCACTGGTGGGAGCGGGAAGTAGCCCTCTTTCAGACGAATCTTCTGACCGTTGTTGCCGCGCGATTCGATGCGGCCCCGGTTCCATTGCCCTTCGATGCTGTCGAGGTGGTAGTACGCCTCGTGTTCGTTCTGGTCGAAACGAACATCGTCGAAGACGAAGAATTCGGCTTCGGGTCCAAACTGCGCGGTGTCAGCCAGCCCGGTCGATTTCAAATAGTTGTCGGCTTTGCGGGCAACATTGCGCGGGTCTTTGGCATAGTCCTCGCGCGTAATCGGGTCGAGGATGTTGCACGTCATGACCAAGGTCTGCGACATGAAGGGATCGACGAATGCCGTTCCCGAATCGGGGACGACCAACATGTCGCTCTCATTGATCGCCTGCCATCCACGCATGGACGAACCGTCAAACCCGAAGCCGTCTTCAAAGCTCTTCTCAGTCAGTGCGGTGACGGGAATCGTGAAGTGCTTCTGTGTTCCCGGAAAGTCCATGAACCGCAAATCGACGGCACGAATCTCACGCTCACGGCAGAGGGCTAATACTTCACGAGGCGAAGGGGACGGCACGAGGGTCTCTCCAGAGGTAAGCGTCAGTGGCGGTGGCCGATTCGTCAGCGGAAGACGATGGGTCGGCGAGGCACGATATGCAAAGCCAATACCGGCGAGTAAGGCGTGGTGGGACCGCAACCGCCACACACGGGTTCCATCGCCAAACGACCAAGCAGCAGACGGAACAGATTTGAAATCCGTGGTTTCAAATCTTGTACTGTCCGTTTGCCGTGCCGCGTCAGTCGGCGGCGACTTCTCCGCTGGTCGCCTCACCGCCCGATGCGGTGGCAGCGGCTCCTTCCGTGGCGGCGAGTTGAACCAGTCCGTTGCTGCCGAACTTTTGTGTGCATTTCGGACACTTGGCTTTGGCCAGTCCCTTCCCGTTCAACCCGCCGAGCTTCTCTTTCTTGCGAGCCTCTTCGCTGACGATCAGGCCGCAGCCCGAACACTTCCAGCCACCGATCTCGATCTTGAAGCTGGGATCGGTGCGGTAGTAGCCGATGCTGGCCAAGTCACGCACCGAGTTGTCGCTGTAGTGGCACTTGAACGTTTCGTAGTGATCGGCCAGCGGGATTTCGGTGTTCGCCCCGAAGCCTTCGATGCCGCAGGCCGAATGCAATGCTCGAGCGAACGTGCGGAACTCGGACAGTGCGAACGACAGATACTGCGCGTACTTGTCGTCCGGTCCCTTCGGCAACCTCACCGCGATTCGGCCTCCACCAAACACGGGGATGTTGCCGAACAACGACTCCGAGTCGAGCGGTGCGGGCTGGACAATTGTCAGTTGAGCGAAGGTCTCTTTCGCATACGGCCGCTTCGTCGCGACAGCCAGTCCGTCGAGCGAGGCGTCTGGCTTCGCAAGCTGCTCCAACATCGCAGCGCGAATTGCGGGCTTCTTCTTGAGATTGCTGCCGAACATTCCCGCCGATCCCACGAGCGTCACCAGCAGTAAGTCTTCCGCGCCAAGACCGACATCGACGGGCTGAAATTCGTTGAGCAGGCTGTCGGCCTTGAGCTTCAACTTTTCGGGAACAACGGTATGCAGGCGGACATCAGCCAGCCATGTTGCATAGCGTCCAGAACTGGCCGTCGTTGCGGAGCCACTCGCCGTGACAGCCGCCATTTCGGGGTCGGTCTTTTTCTTGGCGTTGGGCTTGGGTTTCTGCGGGACAACGAATGCCGATTCACACTTGGGGCACTTGCCCGTCTTGCCACGAAACTTCTCACGAACGCGAATGCGATGTCCTTGAGGACAGTAGACGACGAACGTCGCTTGTGAGGTCGCCCCTTTGCGGGCACGAGCGATCTCCACTTCTTCAGCGGCCGCAATCTTCAGCAGTTCGTCTTCGGGGGAAACCTGCGGCGCGGTTGGCTCTTCCTTGGCGGGTTCGAGCGGCGCGAAGGTGTCCGCAGTCTGGTTGTTCTCGGAACGGGCCTCCGACGACATCAGCGGAATCGCGTCCAAGTCATCGTCGCCAGACTCTTCGTCCATCGACGGAAGTGATTCGATGGAAGCGGCATCTGCGAGCAGGTTGTACGTCGGCTCTTGCAGTCGAAACGTCGGCTCATCGGAGAATTCGGAATCGCCCCCGTCCGATCTCAATTCAACGGTCTCAGCCAGATCGAAGGCATCGTCGTCCGCCTCCGACATGTGTACGTCGCCCGCCAATTCAAAACCGTCGTCTTGATCTTCCTCGGAAGCCATCGGTGCTGCGGCGAGCAATGACTCGGGAGTTGCCATGTGGCGTCGTCGTGCGGGAGTCGCATCGGTGATCGAAGACTCTTCAATCACTTCGAGGTCGAACGTCTGTACCGTTCCAATCGGAGCGGCCTCGCGACGACGCAGGAACGAGGCTTCGATGTCTGATCGCAGAAACGAACCGCAACTCCAGCAGCGAACGAGTCCCTGTCGACACGTCTCGCCACACTTCGGACACGCCTCCATGTCACCATCGACAGCGGCATCTGTGGGAAGCGAGTGTCGCTGAGTCTCTTCCGCACGAACAGCATGGACGACATGACCACACTCGGGGCATTCCGCCGTATCTTCGAGTAGGAACGTATCGCACGAGGGGCAGTTGATGATCTGAATCGCCATAACGGACACGACCCCAACAACTCGGTTAACGAGAAGAAAAAATGCTGAAAGAATTAACACTGAGGCCAAGCGAGCCAAGGCCACTGATCGAATAGAAAATGACCGACGCCACTCAAAAATGTTGAACCAGAAAGCAGAGTCCGGCCGCAACGATGCGGCAATCTAACACGGGTCTAGGCCGAATACACGCTCGAAAATGCAGGGAGGAAAGACGCGTTTTCCTGAATCCTCAGCATTCATCCAACCGTCACAGTCGGCGATCTTGGCGAAGTGACCAAGTACTCGGTTGATCGTGAATGAGTACTCACATGGCACAGCGTGGTTTCCATCGAACACGGCAGATAGGATGCCGCCCCCGTGAAAGGGCGTCTGCCAAATCAACCGTGTCAAACCCCCATTGAATTGCAAGGAGTCCACGATGCTGTTTCGTTCTGCATTCTGTTTCTCAGGCCTGCTGGCGTTGAGTGCCCTCAGTGCCAACGCCGCCGACAACGAGCCGCCGACCGGTTTCGCGTCTCTCTTCAACGCCAAGGACTTGTCGGGCTGGCACGGCGTCAGCACGGAAGACCCGCGCAAGATTCAGGCGATGAGTGACGAAGATCGTGCCGCCAAGCGGACGAAGAGTCTCGACGACATCAAGCAACACTGGAGTGTTCAGGGTGCCGATCTCGTCAACGACGGATTCGGTCTCTACCTGACGACCGACAAGGACTACGACCACTACGAACTGTGGATCGACTACAAGACCGTCCCGAAGGCCGACAGCGGCATCTATCTCAAGGGCGCGCCACAGGTCCAGATTTGGGACTTCACCGACCCGACCAAGTTCAGTATTGGAGCCGACAAAGGTTCGGGCGGCCTGTGGAACAACCGCGCGGGCAAACCGGGCAAGGACCCACTGGTCCTCGCCGACAAACCACTCGGCGAATGGAATCGCTTTCACATCGTGCAAGTCGGGACTCGCACGACGATCACGTTGAACGACAAACTCGTTGTCGATAACGCGATCCTCGAAAACTACTTCGACAAGGACCGTGTGACGCCGCTCGTTCCGAAAGGTCCGATCCAGCTTCAGACTCACGGCGGCGAGATTCGCTGGAAGAATATTTTCATTCGAGAGATTCCCGGCGACGAAGCGGCCAAGCTCCTGGCGCGAGACGACGCGGGCTTCACGCCGCTGTTCAACGGCAAAGACCTGGCGGGTTGGTCGGGGGCCGTGGAGAACTACGAAGTCGCCGACGGTGCGATCCGCTGCAAGACCGGCAAGGGCGGGGTTCTGCATACCAAGGACGAGTACTCGGACTTCGCCGTCCGACTCGAATTTAAGTTGCCTCCCGGCGGAAACAATGGCCTCGCGATTCGCTATCCCGGACAAGGTGATACGGCCTACGTCGGCATGTGCGAGCTGCAAGTCCTCGACACCGAACACCCCAAGTACAAGGGCCTCGATCCGCGACAGGCACATGGTTCCGCGTACGGCATGGCCGCCGCCGCGCGCGGCTATCACCGACCCGTCGGTGAATGGAACTATCAGGAAGTCCGCGTCGTCGGCTCAACGATTCAAGTCGAATTGAACGGCTCGACGATCCTTGATGCCGATCTCAGCAAGATCACCGAGTACATGGCGAACAGCCCGCATCCCGGCAAGGAACGGACCACGGGCTACTTCGGTTTCGCCGGTCACAGCGAGCCGGTCGAGTTCCGCAACGTCCGCATCAAGTCCCTTGTCCCTGCGAAGTAACACGATTCGCAAAGCATGGCGATCAAATGCAATCAGGCCCTCGTCGTAACGAGGGCCTGATTGCGTCGCGAAACAAGCGACCCCACCGGGCTTGCCCCGGTGGCTCGCGGGTTCTTGCACTACTTGTTGCTGTGCCGATTCGCGTTAATGAACAAGTAGTGCAAAGACCTGTTTCCACAGGGGGCAAGCTCGATGGGGTTCGCTTGTTTGAGGTTCCGATTGGTCTCACCTGTTTCAAAGCGCTGACCCGAAGATCACTGCCGAACCGGCTGCTCCACAAAGCGACTCAATCGCAGGCCAAGTTGCGAACCATTCTGAACGGGTTCGCCGAGAGCGATCGTGGAACCCTCTTTGACTTGCAGTTTCAGCGGCTCGTCGCAGTGCGTTGAAAACGGGATGAACGAACCGGGGCGCAGTGCCAAGAACTCTCTCAGAGTCATCCGGCGCTGGCACAACTGCACTGAGACCGGCACCGAAATTGAGCCGACTCGTGCGAGCAGTGTCTCACGCGACGTGAGCCGAGTTGAAGCCGACTTCATCGTCGGACAATTTGAAGACGCTTGCTCCCCGTTCATCTGATCACTCTCCAAATCGACTCGACCGCGTCACGAAGAGTTCGTGACGCGGTCGGCCTGTCTGAGTCCATCGGATCGAATCGGCAGAAAACTTCGAGGAATCTGGCTCACGATGCCGCGTCAGATGACTTTTGATGGGCCTGCTCGCGCAGCGTCTCACGACGGTCGGCCGTCATTGCGCTGAGTCCGAAAACGACGATCCCGATCACCTCGACCAACATCAGTGTTCCACCGTGCTTGTCGAACCAGAGATTGACGGGGGCGGTCGGATCGCCCAGCGTCATCGAGACCATCGCCAAGATCGTGACGACGAAGACCATCGTGATGGCAGCGGTGAGTTGAAACAGGACTCGCGACATGTGGCGGGTTCCAAAAGGGACGTGAGAAAAGATGAGACCTGCGATCGGGCGATTTAGCGGGGTCAGGAGGCCCGCGCCGATCGCATTGTTTGTTCCATGTCGAGCAACCGTTGCTTCAGATCGGCCCCGGACGGCGCGGTGTAGCCGCCGAGCTTGCCTCCCGAAGCCAGTACTCGGTGGCAGGGAATCAAAATCGGGAATCGGTTCGTGGACATCACGGTCCCCACGGCACGCGCCGCGCCGGGATGACCGACCTTCCGCGCGAGGTCTCCGTAAGTTGTGGTCGCTCCGTAACCGAGTCGCCTTGTCGTGGCCAGGACCTTGTCTCGAAAGGGCGTTCGTTCCGGCAACTCCAAGTGAAACTCATCGAACTCAACCCGCTCGCCATCTGCGTACGCGAGCAGTTGCTGACGCAGCGTTGGAAACCAATCAGCCGCTTGGAGTGAGCCACTCGTCGAGCATTCGGCCCACCAACTCGAGGCCGCTTGTCGCACGGACGCTGTTGATGGATGCCCCACGAACACCGCACGAACGATCTCGTCGCGCCCTGCGATCCCCAGCCAACCGATCGGTGACGAGAACGAACACAGCCTCAATGACTCGTCGCCGCCGAAGTCTTCCCTGCGAACTGCCATTCTTCACCCCTCTTTGACCGGTGTGGGACTCAGCTATAGAATGCCGCCGCAGTTTGCGGACTCCTCGTGCAGCCCGCAATCGACGGACGCCCCATGCCGGAGAGGTGGGAGGATGTGCCGGACAGGCGATGGCGGATTTGAGCCGAATCGCTTGGAAACCGGCACTTTTTGTTGGCGAAGAACACCACCCCGAAGTGTCTACGAGAATGCTGGACGAATGCCCTCGTTGACACTTCGGGTTGATGCCAGACATGACCGCACGCATTTGTTTTGGTCACAAGGCTGCTTGAGTTTTTGAGGAACGCGCACATGAACCCGTACTCATCGCTGGCCGATGACTTCTACATCAACATGAACTTGAACACCGAGATGCAGCTTCCCGCGGGTCGGGAAACAATCCTCGGGTTCTTCGAGCGGGTGCAGAAGAAGTACCCGACGATGCGCAACTTCCACACGCGCGAGAACGGCGACTTCGTGCTGGAAGAAGACAAGGACATGGGCCACCAGCGTTGGGTCACCCTCGAACCGCGTCGCGTCTGTAGCGGGCACATCAATCCGGACGATGTCGATGATGCGGTCGAGCAGCACTCGCTGATCCTCGATCTCGTCCCGTTCATGTTGTCGGTCAGCCCGCTCGATTGTGAGGCCCTCGATTTCATGATGGGCTTCGATTTCGCTTACCGAGGCAACCACGATGAACTCGTGGCCGAGGCCCTTGGCGTCGGATCGGCGATGGAAGGGATGCTCGAAATCCCCGGCATGAAAGTGCTGAACTACGAGCCAACCATCACGATTGCCCTCGACGAATCCTGCCGTCGCCAAGCGAGGCTGACGATCGAAACCCGCACCAACGCGTACCAAGTTCGGCGCGGCGAGTTCCCCGAAGAGCAGATCAGCGTCTTCTTCACTGTCCGTCAGTACGGCAGCCTCGAATCCGACCTGTCCTACGAGCAGACGTTCTCGCAACTCCGCACCACGGCCGAACAGCTTCTGGAATCGCACGTCATCGAACAGGTGCTGCGACCGCTGCAACAGGCGATCGCCACGAAGTAGAAACGGGAAGTGGACTCGTCATGGGAACCGGCATCGATCCGAAGGTGGACTACGCCTTCAAGCGTGTCTTCGGAAGTGAAGAGAACCGCAACGTCCTGTTGCACTTGCTCAACGCGCTGCTGGAAGATTCACTGCCCCAAAAGATTCGGGAGGTCGAACTGCTCAATCCGTTCAGTGACCGGGATGCCGAGAATGACAAGCTTTCGGTTCTCGACATCAAGGCCCGCGACGAGGCTGGACGCGAATACCTGATCGAGATGCAACTCTTCACTCACGCTTCGTTTCCCGAGCGGCTGTTGTATTACGGAGCTAAGCATTACTCGCAACAGATCAGTGAGGGTGAGAAGTACTCTAGGCTGCGGCCGGTCATCGTGATTTGTTTCGTCAATGCGACCCTGTTTCCGAAGATGCCCGGCTATCACAGCCGCTTTGAATTGATCGACCCCAAGCATGGCGGACGGTTCACCGACCAGTTCATGATTCACGTTGTCGAACTGCCCAAGTTTCTCGACACGCTCCAACCCATCGACGACGATGCCGACCGGTGGGCCTATTTTCTCAGACACGGTGGCGAGTGGGATTCTGCCACGATGCCCGCGTTTCTGAATGCTCCCGAGTTTCTTCAAGCCACAGGAACCTTGGCCATGCTCGCCCAAAGTGACACCGAACGAGAACGGTACGAAGCCCGGATCAAGTTTGAACGCGATCGCGCCGCAGCCGAGGACGACGCGACAGAACGCGGGCTGGCCAAAGGAATGGCGCGCGGGCTGGCTCAAGGCCTCGAAGAGGGGCTGTCTCAGGGGCTGTCTCAGGGGCTGTCTCAGGGGCGAGCGAATGAAGCGAAAACGCTCATCCGGCGGCTGGGAACTCGTCGCTGGGGCGTAATCCCTGCTAATGTGGCTGAATCCCTGGAGAGCATCACATCCGTCGAACAGCTCGAAGAGATGGCTGATCGGGTTATCGACTGTCGCGGTTGGAATGAGTTCATACAACCGGGGCTGTCGCCGACGGATTCAACTATTTCCGGGTGACGGACACGTTCCCAAAACGTGTCACCACGAGTTCGCTGACGCCTCATGACTTCCCTCCAACGACTCCCTCCATCCCAAAATCTCTAACAGGTGACAACGATGCCCGTGCAGCTCAGTGAATTTGCCAAGTCTCTCTCTGTCGAAACGGCCTTCAATGTGTTGGCGGTGGCCAAGGCGCTCAAGGCGACTGGCAAAGATGTCGTCGAGTTGGAGATTGGCGACAGCCCGTTCGACAGCACGGCGTCGGCGAAGTCGTCGGGGGTCGAGGCCATTCAGCAGAACAAGTCGCACTACTGTCCCTCGCCCGGCTTGCCCGAGTTCCGTGAAGCGGCGGCTCGGTTTGTGAAGCACGAGTTCAACATTCCCGCCGAGGCGGCGAACATCGTCGTCGCGCCGGGAGCCAAGGTGTTCGAGCAGTATTTCTGCGAAGCGTTCCTCAACCCGGATGACGGTGTGCTGGTCTTCAGCCCGTACTTCCCGACGTATCTGCCGAACATCCTGCGACGCAACGCGCGGCCGGTCCTCGCGCCACTCAAACAGTCGAACGGCTTCCGGCCCGAGATGTCGGCGATCGAGAACTTCCTCAAGACCGACAAGGCTCCGAAGGCGATCTTCTTCAACTCGCCTCACAACCCGACCGGCGGCGTGATGACGCGGCAAGACCTGCGCGACGTGGCCGACCTGCTGCGCGGGACGAACGTCGCCGTCTTCAGTGACGAACCGTACTGTCACATGGTGTGGAAGGGGACGCACGAATCGCTGCTGTCCGAGCCGGGAATGCTCGAACGATCCGTGGCGGCGTACACGTTCAGCAAGAGCTACAGCATGAGCGGCTGGCGGCTCGGCTTCTCGGTCGCGTCAGTCGAGGTTTCCGACGCGATTGGCAAGATGATCAACACCACGCTGTCGTGTACTCCGCCGCTGGTGCAACTCGCCGGTAAGGCGGCTCTCGAACGAGACACCACTGAACGCGACACGGTCATGCAGAAGTTCCGCAAGAAGGTCGAACTCCTGACGAACGGCCTCAACCAGCTGGACGGCTTCCATTCGCTCGACCCCGCCGCGACGTTCTACGTCTTCCCGAACGTCGCTCCGGTCTGCAACCGGCTCGGCATCACCAGCCACGGCCTCGCGCTCTATCTCCTCGAGGGAGCCGACGACAAATTCGGAGTCGCCTGCTTGGGAGGCGAATGTTTCGGAGAGGCAGGCGGCGGCTTCCTCCGCTTCAGTTGCGCCGAGCCGGACGAACGGCTTCAACAGGCACTCGATTTCCTTCCCGTCGGCATCTCGCGCACGGACCGCATTGCCGCGTACCTCGAAAAGCACCCGAAGTACCGCCTGACGCAGCCGTATCCGGTGGGGTGAGTCGGCTTGGTTCCTGTAGCTCATGAAGAAGTGACCCCGCATGGACGCGCTACCGCCTTCAACTGCCCGCGACGCGAATGCCCCTCCGCCGCGTCGTCGTTTGCGGATGTTGCTGGTAGTGGCCTTGGTGTCGTACACGCTGGTTGCGTTTCTGGGGACGCACATGCCGATTCCATCCGGTGTGATTCCACGCGGTGGCGACAAGGTGCTGCACTTCCTCGGCTACTCCGTTTTCGGCGCGTTGCTCATGGGACTGCGGGCGAGTTTGAGGGAGTTCCGCTGGCCCAGCGTTGTTGGGCGAGCAGGCTTTCTTGCCTGCTACGGTGCGTTCGATGAAATCTCGCAGAAGCTGGTCGGTCGTAGCGCCGATGTGGCCGATTGGTGTGCCGATGTCCTCGGTGCGTGTTGCGGCCTCTTGGTGATCGTGCTGCTGGTGCGAGTCTGTTCGCGCCGAACGACCACCTCCGTCGAGAGCGATCACTCAAACTGATTTGAGCGCCATCGCGCCTCGGCCTCAAAACACGAACAGGAACTCGTTGGCATTGAGTAGCGCGCGGCAGAGGGCTGTCAGGCCATGATCGTTCACGAACTGAGTCGCCGCGATCTGCTCGTCGTCGGTCGGGAGTCGAAGGAACGCCAGTGAGTAGGCCCGGCGGACTTGAGCGATCACATCGGGACCGGCCTCGCGTTCGAGGCGGCTCGCGAAGAGAGACGACTGCTGGACGATGAAGCGGCTGTTGAGCAGATTCAACGCCTGGAGGGCCGTGATGGAACTGGTCCGCTTCGGAGTGATCTGGCCAGCGTCGGGGCAGTCGAACTGACCGAACACATCATCGAGCTGCATCCTCGGCTTGGCCTGATAGACCATGCGCCGCCAGTCGGCCGGACCAAACTCGCGTTTCGAGTTGTAGACCTTCACGTAGTTCGTGTTCGGTTCAAACAGATCGAAGCCCGGCCCACCCATACGGTCGTCGAGGTTGCCGCACACGGAGAGGATCGCATCGCGCAATGGCTCGGCCTCCAACCGTCGGGGTGGATAACGCCACAGCAGCCGCGTTCCGGCATCGGCCTGCATCGCGTCGGCCCGCGCCGCGCTGTTCTGGCGGTAGGTGGCCGAAGTGACAATCAGGCGGTGGAGACTTTTGGGTGAGGCGAGTTCCATTGCCAGCCAATCCAACAACTCAGGATGTGACGGCATTGCGCCGTTGCGTCCAAAGTCACTCGGCGTCGTCACTAGGCCCTGTCCGAAATGGGAATGCCAGAAGCGGTTCACCAAGACGCGCGCGGTGAGCGGATGTTGCGGGTCGGTGATCCACTGGGCCAACTGCTGGCGGCGCGAAGCGTCGGGCGCGTCGAGCGGCATCTGCCATGCGGGGCCGAACGACGCGAGGCTGGCCGGAGCGACCGGTTCCTTCGGTTGCAGCGGATCGCCGCGATGGAAGCGGTGCGTCGGTTCGGGGGCCACAAAGCGTCCGGCATAGACCTGCGGCAGCGTTGTCAGTTGGCGAAGCGTCTCATTGAGCGAGACTTGTCGTGCGAGGAGTCGGTTGGCTTCCGCTTGGTCCTGTTCATTCGATGTCGCGCGCGCGGACTGCGGTGCCACCGCGCTGCCAAAGGTCTGACGGTCATCGGCCGTCGCGACAACGTGCAGGCTCTCGGCGGTCATGCCCATTTCGAGGCGATACTTCGTCGCCACGCGATCGCCAAACTTGCCGTCGGCGGGACGGTCGCGGCTCCACAGCACACGGTCGATTTCGACGGCCTCGGGCAACTCGAACAGCACCCAACCTCGCCCCGGCTCGTTGGAAATCCAGCTCGCGCTGTTGCCGTAGCGACCGTCGTTCACATGCTTGAGTTGGTGAATCTCATGGCCGGGCAAGTCGGACGACGACGTGACCTTCGTCCCGTGAGTGGCCAGCGCGACGTTGCGCGGCTGGGCTTCGGTCGTGAAGAATTCCACCTCGTCGAGACACGGCTGCGAACCGCCGTTGGTTTCGTCGATGGTGAAGCGGACGAACTTGGCGCGCGTGGGGGCGAAGCGATCGATGTTGGTGCGACGCTGGACGGCCGGACGCATCGAGTCGCCTGGCTGGAGTCGTGCCAACGGCTCGAAGGTCCACAGCGCGCGTTCGATCTCGTCCAGCTCAGCCTTCACGCGGGTGAGTTGTTCGCGGTGTTGGTCCGGCTTGATTTGCGTGAGCGGTCGTTCGCCGTGTTGCACTCCCGCGAAGACCGCCTTCATCGCGTAGTAATCGACTTGCGAGATCGGGTCGAACTTGTGGTTGTGACAGCGGGCGCAGCCGACGGTCAGCCCGAGAAACGCGCTGCCGGTAGTGCTCACCATGTCATGCAGTTCGTCGGCGCGTTGCTGAGCGGTCAGGCCGGGATCGGGACTCTTCACACGGTCATACGTCCCGCCCACGATGAATCCGGTCGCCTCGTCCACGCCAATCATGTCGCCCGCAAGCTGCTCGGTGACGAACTGCATGAACGGTTTGTCGTCGTTGAACGTGCGGATGACGTAATCGCGATACGGCCACGCATTGGGCCGAGGCTGATTCGTCTCGAAGCCATCGCTTTCAGCAAAGCGGACCACGTCGAGCCAGTGCCGCGCCCAGCGCTCGCCAAAATGAGGCGACGCGAGCAGCCGATCGACGAGCCGCTCGTAAGCATCCGGCCGCGCGTCAGCCACGAACTCGGCCACTTCATCGGGCGTGGGAGGCAAGCCGACCAGGTCGAACGACAGCCGTCGGAGCAGCGTCATACGATCGGCCTCGGCTGACGGGACGATTCGTCCTTCGGTCCCCTCGCCCCGGCTTTGCGGAGAGAGGGCAAGAGCGAGGGGTTCTTCAAGACGCAACGCGACAAACGCATCGACCGGGTTCCGCAACCCAGCCGCGGTCTCGCGCGAGACACTCGGCAACGCGGGGCGCTTCACGGGACGGAACGACCAGTGCAACTCGGCGTCCTCTTTACCCGCCACTTCGTCGGGCCACTTTGCTCCCTGATCGATCCACGCTCGCAACAGGCCGACCTGCTCACTGGAAAGCCGCTCTCCCTCGGGAGGCATCTGCAGTCCCTCTTCGAGTCCGGCGACCAACCGCACGAGCGGACTGTCGGCCGATTTGCCGGGAATGATCGCGGGCGCAAACGTCTCACCCCCTTTGAACGCCGCAGACTTCAGATCCAGTCGCAGACCGCCACGCTGCTTCGCCCCGTCATGACAAGACAGACAGCGCGCTCGAAAGATCGGCTGGATGTCGCGCACGAAGTCGATCTCACGCGAGGTGGCGGGCGGGAGCAACGGTCGCTCGGCAGCAAGTCCACCGGTTGCCAAGTTAGAAGCCAAAACGAGAGCGATCAAAAATCGACGAGTCATTGTGAAGCCACGCAGTTGGAACAGTGGGCATACGGGTGATGGAATGTGGTCGAAGGTAATGCGATGTTCCCTCACATTGAGCAGGCTGGCCGTGTTCAGCTCAGCACGTCGTGCAGGACATGACCGTGGACATCGGTCAGGCGGCGCTCGATGCCGTTGTGGTAGACGCTGAGTCGTTCGTGATCGAGGCCCAGCAGGTGCAGGATCGTGGCGTGCAGGTCGTAGATGGACGAGACCTTATCCACAGCCTGATGTCCGAAGTCGTCGGTCGCTCCGTAGCTGAAGGCCCGCTTCACGCCGGCTCCCGCAAGCCACGCAGTAAAACCCTTCGGATTGTGATCGCGGCCGCTGGCTCCCTTTTGGAAAGTTGGCATCCGGCCGAATTCTGTCACCCAGACGACGAGCGTGTCTTCGAGCAGGCCCGTCCGTTTCAGATCGCGCAGCAGTGCGGCGGCGGGTTGGTCGAGGATCGGGCCGTGGACCTCGTACTGCGCCTTCAGCGTCTTGTGTCCGTCCCAGTTGCCGACTCCCTCGCCCATCGCATACGCGCCGTTGAAGAGCTGCACAAACCGGACGCCTCGTTCGAGCAGCCGCCGCGCCAACAAACAATTTCGACCGAAGCCGGCCTTCGTTTTGTTGGCGTCGTGCAGACCGTACAGCGTCTGCGTTTCGAGGCTCTCGCCCGACAGGTCCGAGACTTCCGCCGCGCGCAGCTGCAGCTTGGCCGCCAACTCGTAGCTGGCGATCCGCGCGGCGAGGTCCGTGTCGCCCGGATGCAGTTCGAGATGACGGGCATTGAGCCGCTTGAGGAAGTCGCGCGTGGCGGCTTCCGTCGGCGCGGAGATTTCCGGCGGGCGAGTCAGATTCGCGATGGGCTTGTCGGCGTTGAACGGCGTTCCCTGAAAGACGGCGGGGAGGAACGCGCTGTTCCAGTTGTTGGAGGCCGCCTGCGGCACGCCGCGTGGATCGGGGATCGCGACGAAGCTCGGCAGATCGCTCGCGTCGCTGCCGAGGGCATAGCTGACCCACGCGCCGATGCTGGGAAAGCCGTCGAGCGTGAAGCCGGTGCTCATCTGGTTCTCGGCCGGACCGTGCGTGTTGCTCTTGG
This sequence comes from Schlesneria paludicola DSM 18645, assembly GCA_945862235.1. Taxonomy (GTDB): domain Bacteria; phylum Planctomycetota; class Planctomycetia; order Planctomycetales; family Planctomycetaceae; genus Schlesneria; species Schlesneria paludicola_A. The sequence goes on along the minus strand of CAMAYU010000038.1, from coordinate 3,672 downwards.
CGGTCATCGAGTGAATGAAGCACATCTCATCGGCGAGGGCCGCCAGATTCGGGACGAGTTCCGAGATCATCTTGCCGCTTTCGCCGCGCGGCTTGAACTCCCACTGCGGCGCGACGAGGTTCCCGTTCTCCCCTTGAAACGTCACCAGTTTTTCATTGCCCGGCAACGGCTGGCCGCTCCGCTTCACCAACTCGGGCTTGTAGTCCCACGTCTCAAGCTGACTGCAAGCGCCGGTGCAAAAGATCATCACGACGCGAGACGCCTTCGGCGTGAAGTGGCTCTCCCGCGCAGCGAGCGGCGCATCGGGACGGACGCTCGGACGGATCGGCCTCTTCGCGTCATCACTCGCCCGCAACTGGCCATCGCCCGCCAAGAGCGAAGCGAGCGCAAGACCACTCAGCCCGCGACTCGCATCGAACATGAAGTCGCGTCGAGCGAGGAGTGATTGACCGGTGATGGAGAGCGGTGACATCGAATGAACTCATTAAGGCAGAAGCTCAAACAGGGCTACGATCAGGATTGTGTGTTGCCCGTGCGAGTACGCAGCGATGACCTGCCGCCCTCCGGGCTAGTGCACAGGCCCCACTGGCGTACTCACGCTGGCAACACACTCACCCACCTTCGTTTGGTGCCCAAGGGTGGCGAAGACGCCGCCCCCAAACCACACACTCGAATCACTTGACCTTCACGCGATACGGCAACACGGTGAGGACTCGTTCCTTGGCGAGCAGGTCGTAGATACTGAGGCCACGGAGTTGCGAGGCGACTTCTTCGGGCAGTGACTTCAGCAACGCGGAGCCGGTCACACCGAGGCTGGTCGAGCTGGGGTCGATGGGACCGAACAGGGACTCGAACGGACTGGTCGGCTTGGGCAGGTCGAGTCGTTCCAACTTCGTGTCGGGGTCGATGCCAGCCGACTTCTTGGCGAACGCGATCGCGTCGCCGAGCGTACCGAGTTCATCGACCAAGCCGAGTTGCAGCGCTTGCGATCCCGTGTAGACGCGCCCGCGTGCCATCTTTTCCAGCTTCTCAACATCCATCTTTCGACCGGTCGCCGCCTTTGTCGTGAACTGCGCGTAGATGTCGTTTAGCATCTTTTGCATCGCGGTTCGTTCGGTCTCAGTGAAGGCCGTCGTCGGGCTAAGGACGCCGCTGTTCTTGCCGCGCATGACGACGCTCGTGGTGATCCCGATCTTCTCGTAGAACTTTTCAAACGCGATCTTGCCGCCGACGACGCCGATCGAACCCGTCAGCGTTCCCGGTTCGGCGAAGATGCGGTCGGCACCCATCGCGATGTAGTAGCCGCCGCTCGCCGCCGTGTCCCCCATGCTGACAATGAACGGCTTCTTACCGTCGAGTGCTTCGAGTTCATGCCACATCAAGTCGCTGGCGAGAGCACTTCCGCCGGGGCTATCGACTCGCAGCACCACCGCCTTCACGGTCGAGTCGTCTCGTGCCTGGCGAATGGCCTTAATCATCGTCGTCGAACCCATCGTCTGCTCGCCGAAGAACGAATCGGCCGAGCTGGCACCCGACATGATCGCGCCGGTCGCGCTGATGACGGCGATCTTCGAAGCGGTCGATTTGCGCGTGGTCGGTTCGACCCCCATCATCATGTTCATCATCTTGGCCATGCCGGTGAAGCCGCTGAAGTCGGTGTCGATCTTCTTCTTGCCGTAGCCCTTCGTGATTTTGACTTCGGCCGTCTTGTCGTCCCCCTTAATGAGCGACTCGATGGCATCTTCGTAACCGACCACGTCGATCAGCCCGAGCTTCTTGGCATCGGCGGCCGTGTGCAGACCCGTGTCGATGATCGCCTTTACTTGATCGGGAGTCAGCTTGCGACCGGCCGAGATCGTCTCCACGATCTGCCGGTAGTAGTCGTCCAGTATCGCTTCCATCTCTTCGCGGAAGGCGGGACTCATTTCGGAGCGGCTGTAAGGTTCCGCAGCCGATTTGAACTCACCCACGCGCAGCATCTGCGGTTCGATCGACAACTTGTCGAACAAGTTCTTGTAGAACGAGACCTCAGCCCGCAGACCGGGCAGCATGAGCATCCCCGACTCGGGCAACACGATCTGATCGCAGGCGGCGGCGATCAGGTAGCCCTTCGTGTCGGCGCTCTCCATCCACGCGTAGACCTTGCGTCCCTTGGCTCGCACCTTTTGGATGCCGACTCGCAATTCGTTGAGCTTCGCCCAACCGATGGATGGATCACTGATGTGCAGGATGATGGCATCGAGGCTCTCATCGCGAGCGGCTTTGTCGAGTCGCTGCAATGCTGTCCCGAGCGTCTCAACCACATCGCCGAAGAGTCCCGGCGCGCTGACCCCTTCCGAGTACCCGCCGGTGATCTCGATATGAGCCACGGAGAGTTTTTTCTTGGCAACTGCCTCAGCCTTATCAGCCGCATCACCGGGAGCGTTCGCCGCGAACAGAGGCGAAACTGAGAGCAACGCCAATGCACTCCATGACAACAACGCGAAAATTCTCATCGCAAAAACTCCTCAAACCAGCAAGCGACAGACACCGCGCGCCGGTTGCCGACACCCGTCACAACACACGCGGCAGTTCTAGCCCGCGTGGTAGAAGCCGTCCAGTTGAGTGTCCTTCATGTTGAGCGTCCTCCATGTCGGACGAAGATAGAAATGTCGCATTGGGATTTCGGGGGGCTTAATGGGGGTGGGTTGTGGGATCGTTGGTTTCCGTTTGAGCGGACGGGTTGAGATGTCCGTCCAAGCGAGGAGGTGAGCACCGAAGGTCAGCCAGAGCGTGCCATCCAGCACCTCGCTCACTTCCCCAGCGATGTGTTCGCGGGAGCGGCAGCGGGTTGGTTCGTTGCAGCCTGCTGCCTTCGCAGCCGATCACAACCGACTCAAAAACCGCAGTCACGACACCGCAGCCGTGAATCACGAGACGTTGGCAAATCAGATCCCGGATTTCGTACAGCAGCCATCATCGCTCCGCGTGATGAGCCTTGTGGGATCAGCCGTCTGCTTGCGAAAGGCTCATCACGCGAAGCGATGATGGCTACTTTGTGTCGTGACCGTGGCACACTCAAAACCAGAGGTTTCTTTCCGGATAGACTCTCCGAGTCGCGTTCAAAACTCGCCGGGGTGGCTTGGCTTGACCGGCTCCGTGTTTGAAAGATGTGCCATTGCTGCGGAGTCCTCGGAGAAGCAGTGCAAACGCGAAGTCGTACTCAAGGCGAAAGCCACCCCGCGAACAACACTGCTTCTCCGAGGACTCCGCAGCAGATGGCACTCCTCACTTAACTTACGAACCAAGCAAGGCCACCCCGCCCGCGTGAGGTCTATCCCCCGGCGCATTGGGGGGAATCGCAGGCGAGCGTGCCGTCTGAAAAGCAGTCGAATCGACTCATCTCGGACAGTCAGCGCAGGGTGGCCCAGCTTGCTTCTGTATAGACTGGGGACATGGGTCACAGGTGTTCGGGGACATGGGTAACACATTTCGGTCATGCTGACGGGCCTCTGGAAGGAGGTCGATCATGGCTTGGAAAGATGTGTCTACGATGTCTCAGCGATTGGAGTTTGTGGTGTTGGCTTCGGCGGAGGGGGCCAACGTGAGTGAGTTGTGTCGCCGGTTCGGGGTGAGCCGGAAGACGGGTTACAAGTGGCTGTCGCGTTACGCGGTCGAGGGGAGTGCGGGGTT
>CAMAYU010000037.1 GCA_945862235.1 Schlesneria paludicola DSM 18645 | reverse complement strand
CGCCACCTCGCCGGCCTCGGCGGCTTCCTCATGAGAAAGCGCGATGGAAACCCCGGCTGGATCACACTCTGGCGCGGCCTCGACAAACTCCTACTCGCCATCAGAGGATTCGTCGCAATGAACCAAAGATGTGGGTAAGTTCAAGCCTTGCAGTGAGGGGGCTAGGGTGAGGGGGCTTCTCCTCACCCATCGTGCGTAACTTCTTCGGAGACAATTGATGCGACGTTCATTTCGGTTGTTCATCCTGTTCCTTGCCGTGTCCGTCAAGATAGAGCCATGCCTCGCACAGCAACTGGCAGCGCGCCCGGATGCCGGATCAGCTCAGGTCGTCAAACACTTCAACTACACGAAGGCCATCGCACTGAAGCGGGGAACGGCACGCGCCATCCTGTCACCCGAGGCGGGAGGCCGCGTGCTCGACTTCTCGGTGGATGGCAAAGGGACGATGTATCTCGATGACCAGGAAAAAGAGTGGCAGCCGGGCAAGGCTGGTTCGATCTCGGCCGGGCGGTTTGACTATGGCCCCGAGTTGGTGACGACTCCGCATCAGAAGCTTTGGTCGGGCGATTGGACCGGTGAGATCGTCGAGCCGTGTGCGGCGAAGCTCACCAGCCCGCGCGATGAAGTGGCGGGAATTCAACTCGTGCGCGAGTTCTCGCTCACGCCCGAGGCCATTGTGGACGGCAAGCCCGTCGCACCGAGCCTGATCTGCAAACAGACGATCCTGAACATCTCAAACAAGGTGCAGGAGGTCTGTCACTGGGGCCGCTCGTTCTCGCCCGGCGGCGGAATCTGCCTGGTCCCGCTTGGTGATCGACCAAGCCGCTTTCCGTCGAAGTACGCGATGTACGAAGACAGCGCGATCATCAACGTTCGTACCAAGGACGACCTGATCCGCGAACGAGACGGCTTTCTCGAAATCCTCGCTCCCCCGCGCAAGCCCAAACTCGGCTTCGACACCTACGCCGGCTGGCTCGGCTATCTCATGCCGAATGACACCCTCTTTGTAAAACGTTTCGCCACGCACCCCGACCGCGTCTACAGTGAAGCCGCCGGACTCACGTTGTCCGTCTGGTATCCCACTGGCCCGCGCATCGAACTCGAGCCGATCGGCTCGCGCGAACGACTGAAGCCAGGTGAGTCGGCTGCGTTCACCGAAGAATGGTTTCTTACAACACACGCGTTCCCGAAGAGTGGCCAACAGGTCGATCTGAAGGAGTTCCATTCGCAAGTGACAGGTATGTTGAATTTGAAGCGGTGAGTGTGGTTGGTGAGCCGGCCTGACTGGTTGGCAGCGGATTGACACTGCTGTGCCCGCGAAATATAGAGGAAAGCCTCTCCAGCCCTGTGTCGCACGGCTGGCCGCCACCGTGAAAATGAGGACCTGATCGGATGACGGACCAGCTTGAGTCGGATGCCATGAACCGAACGCTAGACCAGTGTGAAGCGTCGCTCGAATACCGCTTTCATGATCGCCAATTGCTCACGCTGTGTTTGACACACGCCTCGATCGCTCGAACGCGATTGGAATCGAACGAGCGGTTGGAGTTCCTCGGTGACGCCATCATGGGCGCGGTCGTCTGTGAGCAACTCTTCGAGTTGTATCCCAGCAAGGCCGAGGGAGACCTGACGCGCGTCAAGTCGGTGATTGTCAGTCGGGCGACCTGTGCCAAAATCAGTTCCGACTTGGGTCTGCACTACTGCGTGCAACTTGGCAAAGGACTGACCGACCCGGAGCGACTTCCCGCTTCCATTATGGCAGCGGTGTTTGAGTCCATAGTTGCGGGCGTCTATCTCGATGGCGGCTTCGATGCGGCCCGAATCCTCGTTCGCCGCCTGATGGCACCTGAGATCGAACGGACGGTCGAGACCAGTCACGGCAAGAACTACAAGAGCCTGCTTCAACAACTCGTGCAAAAGAACAATCGGGGAACACCGGTCTATCAAGTACTCGATGAGACCGGGCCGGATCACTCGAAGTGCTTCCTTGTCGCGGTTCTCGTCAACGGCGACTCGTATGCTCCAGCATGGGGACCGAACAAGAAGGAGGCCGAACAACGAGCGGCCGAGAACGCCTTATGCCAACTTCAAGAACAAGAGCCGCCGTACCTGAGCAGCGCGATATTGCCTGTCGTCGCAGCCGCGACAGCAGTTGTCTCTGCGGCTGTCACGGAGCCGATGCCACCATCCGCGTCCGAGCCTGTCGTGGAAGAAGAACCATTCGGTGAGATGCCGCCTGAGCCTGCATGCGTGCAAGCCTGAGGGCGAACCCACATGGGCTGACTCGCCATCAGCATGGATGCTCACTGGTTTGGTGAGTGCAAACTGGGCGATTCACGCACTCGACTCAAGTGAAGGTGAAACAAAGAAAGAAGAGAGGCGGCTGGAAAACCAACCGCCTCACTTCTTCGTTGTAGCAAGCGAGATCAGGCCGTGAGGCCGATCATTCAGGAAGCCGGCGCGGCGGCGGCCTTCTTCGTTGCCTTCTTGGCGACGGCCTTCTTGGCAACTGCCTTCTTAGCAACTGCCTTCTTGGCGACGGCCTTCTTGGCAACTGCCTTCTTCGCGACTGCCTTCTTCGCGACTGCCTTCTTCGCTACTGCTTTCTTCTTGGCCACTTGCATGTACTCCTTCCAAGAGTTTGTTGTGTGACCGTTTCAACCGCTGGCGCACCGGGCTAAGCAGATCGGTTTTGACGAGTCACACCATCCGAATCCATTCGACCCATCAACCTTGATAGGCCGCGTGTCTGAAAGCTTGTTCACCGTCTCGTGCGTCACTCATCGCGGCAGCAATTCGTTGACGTTGACTTGACAGTAAATGGTTCAAGGCCCCAGACACCAAACTGCGCGACATCCTACGTATTCCGAAGAATACTTCAAGGCAATTCTGCGCGTTGATGGCAATAAAAAACTCATTTTGCAGAAGTTCTCGCGCGGCTCGATGTGATCGTGCGCGCGCTGCGCCTTCGCAACGACCGCGCGAGCGCAGCGCATGGGATGAACTCACTCACGATGAATGAACGATGGCATGACCACGCGTGACAGGCTGCTCGGCACCCACTGATGTCGCGCGAACAAGGCGCGATGAGACCTCGCGTCACGACGAGTACACTGCGCGACGAGAGCTGTCGATGGAATGCGACCCACGCCGTGTGCGACTCATTTAGCCTATGAAACAGGCTGTTTCTCGCGATCCCCGCTGACCGACTCCGCGCTGCGTATCAAGATCTACGGCATGAAGCCGATGAGTTGGTGATACCGATGCGCAGCGCGAACGGGGACGGCCGAACAAGTGTTCAAGCACTCGTACCGAGAGCGCGTAGTCGAAGTGTAAGTCATGGAGCGAACTCCACACGCATGTGTCACTCTCGTGCAATGATGTCTCAGTACAACAGTGCCCACCTCAGAGTGTCGATCTCGGTGACTCGCGACTCGCATAATCAACGTGCGAGCAACTGCGGCAGAAGTGACCGTGGCCGTGCTGCTGTAAGTGGCCCCGATCAACATGAGGACCATCATCTCACGCATCCCACACCAAGGTCTCGCAGCACATCGCGCATGTAACGCATGCTGACCTGCGCGATGTGCTCAGCGCCCGGTGAGTAGTCGAAGACTTCGACTGACACCCATCCCGAGTACTCTGTTCGCAGCAGTGCCTCGAAGATCGGGTGATAGTCCGTGCGTCCCATGCCTGGGCCGAGCAGGTTGTCATCGTTGACGTGAAAGTGTCCGGTCACGTTGGCGTACTGTGCGATCAGTTCGGGAATCGGCGTCGGTTCGCTGAGCATGGCTTTCACGTCTTGGTGCAGCACGAAACTCGGATGATCGACCAGCGTCATCAACTCGACCGCGTCGGCACAGGTATTGATGAAGTTCGTCTCTTTGGTCGTGAGCGGCTCCATGACAATCGTCACGCCGCGATCGGACAAGACGGGCATCGCCGCGCGAAAGACTTCAGCCGCGCGATCCATTGCCTGCGCGCGTGATGTTCCCGCCATCAGACTGCGCTGCATTGGTGAACCGAAGACCATGAATGTCCCGCCCAGATCACCGCAAGCGCTGCCGAGGTCTCTCAGATACTGAGCCGTCGCGCGGCGCACGTCCGCGTCCGCAGTGGTGAGATGCAGTCCTTCGGTCTTTGCGAGCAACCAATGCAGGCCGCAGATCGTCAGGCCGTGCGATTCGGCAACCGTCCGCAACTCGCAACGTCGCGCGGCGCTGACATCGGTGATGCGGGGTGCGAGTGTGAACGGTGCAAGTTCAATCCCCGTGTAACCGGTCTCAGCAATGAATTGACACTGGCGTTCCCATTCCCAATCGACGAACAGCTCCTGACAGATCGCAAACTTCACGATGGCAACTCCTGCACGAGTAGGTTTCGTTAGGCGACCGGCAAGAAATGATTTACCCGAACACACCAACCCGAAGTGTGAACGAGGTCGTCGATCGACTTCGCGCACACTTCGGGTTGGTATGGGTAAGACAAGTCTTGCCGGTCGCCTTATCAACATCGCAAAACATCGTGAAGTGTTCTCGGCGACAAGTCGAGCCGACAGCTCAAAGTGATTCGACGTGGAACGTCCACACGCTCTCCGGCCGTTCTTGCCGGTTGAGCCGGTGCTGGCGATTCCTACCGTCGAGGCCCGGTGGCAATCTGGGAATTCTGCAAGTTGAGCAAAGTCGTGGCGAAATACTGCGAAGACGATTCGAGGACTCGACCGATGATGATCACGGCAGAAATAGCTTCGCAGGTGAGCGTACTTGGAGTCTCAAGTGTGATCCTCGAAGACTTCTTCGATCAAATACCGGCCCCTGTGAAGGGCCGACGGAGAACATGTGCGACGGATCGCGGTGTGCGTGGGTGCACATTTTGTCTCAAGTTGGGTGGGTGGAACGGTCGATCTCCGAGGAGGCGAAACCGTCCGCTGCGCGCACCTTGAGTGCCTCCGTGATTGACCACTTGAGTTCGCCGTATAGACAGGGACAAGGACCGATCGATGAGACACGCAGCTTGGATTGTCGTCGCAGCAAGTTTGTTGGCTCTCGGCAGCGACACACGAGTGGAAGCCTTCTATTGCGGAGCGGCCAGCGCACGATGCTGTCCCTCCGATGCGTGTGCCCCGTGCGGCAACTTCTTGGCAGCCAAACGCTGCTGCGGAACCCGCTATAAAACGGTGCGAGAAACCGTCTACGAACAGCAAACAGTCAATTGCTGTCGGACTGTTTACGAACAGTGTTCCGAGCAAGTTCCCGTGACCTGCACCCGCAATGTTTACGAGACCTGCTATCGCGACGAGTGCTACACGGTCTGCAAGCCCTGCTACCAGACCTGCTATCGCGATGTCTGCTGCACTGTTCGCAAGCCCTGCTACCAGACCTGCTATCGGGATGTTTGCTGCACGATCTGCAAGCCGGTCTATGAGACCAAGTGCCGCGAAGTTTGCTGCACGACCTATAAGACCGAAACGGAAACCTGCTATCGCGACGTGTGCCACACCGTCTGCAAGCCGGTGACTGAGACCAAACAAGTTGAAGTCTGCACGGGTGACTGGGTAACTGAGACCAAGCAAGTTCCGGGACCGGTATGTGCCCAGCCCTCATGCACCTCGACCTGCAACACGGGTTGCTCTGCCACCAGCACCGGCTGCTGCCAGACGACTCGCACGATTTGCTGCCGACGGTGGGTGCCTCGCACCGAAATGCGAACGGTATGCTGCACTCGGATGGTGCAGGAAGTTCGTCACTGCAAGCAACCCTACACGGTCTGCCGCCGAGTCCCGGTCACCTGCGTGAAGCAAGTCCCATACACCTGCGTCCGCTACGAGCAACAGACGATCACCAAGAAGGTGCCTTACACGACCTGCTCGTGGACCTGCGAGACGATTACCAAGAAGGTTCCATACACGACCTGCTCGTGGACCTGCGAAACGATCACCAAGAAAGTTCCTTACACGACCTGCTCGATGACTCAGGAAGTGCGGACCCGCAAGGTTCCCTATACGACCTGTCGCCAAGTCTGTGAGACTCGCATGGTGACAAAGACTCACTGCACGCCACGACAGATTCAAGAGACGAAAGTCATCTGCGTTCCTCGCACGGTCTGCCGTCGAGTCCCCGTCCAGACCTGCTGCCCAACCGATCCGTGTGCTCAAGCGGGCTGTGCTGCTCCGAGTGCCGCCTGTGCCACCGGTGGCTGTGCGAACTGATTTACGAGTCGCCCGCCGTTTGACGGTGAAGAGACTGCCAGACACAAAAGCCGGAGACGAACGTCACTGTTCGCCTCCGGCTTCTTCGTTTCGAGTTCGTTCATATCTCGCTCAGATGTCTCATCAATAACCACGCGAGGTAGAAACGTGCGAGTGTGGTTTCGTCGAGAGGCGCGATCTACCTGTCGTTCACACACGGCCAACTCAGGCTCGAGCCGTCCAACCGTGGAGATACACATCGCCATCGAGGCTTTTCACCGTCGCATCTTCCAAGCTCAGCGCCTCACGCATGTCGGTACGGCCTTCGCCCATCAGTGGCGAGGCCGCGTCTGCTCCGCCGATCAGCTTCGGCGCGATGAAGGCGTGAACCTCGTCGATCAGGTTTCGAGCGAAGAACGCACCCAGTACTTGCCCGCCTCCTTCGACGAAGACGTTCGTCAGGCGTTGGCGTCCGAGTTCTGTGAGCAGGATTTCAAGATCGGGATGGCCGCTGGAGTCACTCTCGATCATGAGGACTTGAACGCCCGCTGTACGGAGTGCGGAACAACGATCAGCGTCGGCGTGAACCGTCGTCACCACGATGGTCGGTGTCTCACGGGCGGTGCGAACAAGCTGCGACTCCAGCGGCGCGCGGGCTGACGAATCGAGTACGATCCGCGTGGGAGTTCGTGGCCCCGGAGGCCGCGCCGTCAGCGCGGGATCGTCAGCCAGAACCGTGCCCACCCCGACAAGGATCGCGTCCATGCGGCCTCGCAGTTGATGCACGATCTCGCGCGAAGCGTCGTTCGTGATCCAGCGCGAGGATCCGGTCTTCGACGCAATCTTGCCATCGAGCGTCATTGCCCATTTGGCGTGAACCCACGGCAAGCCCGTGGTCATCAGTTTTGCGAATGGCGCGATGAGACGACGGGCTTCACACGCCATCAGCCCCACTTCGACATCGATCCCCGCCGCACGCAACTCGGCGATGCCACCTCCATTGACATGTGCCGCCGGATCGACAGTGGCCACCACCACACGACGAATTCCCGCAGCAATCACCGCGCGCGAACAGGGCGGCGTCTGACCAAAGTGACAGCACGGTTCGAGCGTCACGTACAGCGTGGCATCGCGGGTCGAAGAACCAGCCGCCGCGAGAGCCATCACTTCCGCATGAGGGCCACCGAATCGTTCGTGCCAGCCTTCACGCAGCACGCGGCCATCGTCCGCGACCAAAACCGCGCCAACCGCAGGATTCGGCTCAACGAAACCGATACCGCGCCGCGCGAGTTCGATCGCGCGACTCATAGCTTCGACGGGAGTGACAATCGGCGGCGACATGACCGGTCCCGTGCTGTACCAAACGATCAGCCTCGGAACTCCGAGAAGATCAACGAGACGTTCTGACCACCAAAGCCGAAGCTATTGGAGAGCGCGCGGCGGACCGGGGCCTGACGCGCTTCGTTCGGAACGTAGTCGAGATCGCAGTCGGGATCGGGCGTGCAATAGTTGATGGTCGGTGGGAGTACACCATCTCGGATCGCCAGCAGGCATGTAATCGCTTCGACGCTTCCTGCCGCAGCGATCAAGTGTCCCATCATGCTTTTGATACTGGAGACGGGCGTCTTGTAGGCCACGTCGCCAAACGTCTGCCGAATGGCCGAGGTTTCGACCTTGTCGTTGACTTCGGTACTCGTCCCGTGCGCGTTGATGTACTGGATGTCTTCCGGGTTGAGGCTCGCGTCGCGCATGGCCATGCGGATGCAGGCGACGGCACCGCGACCTTCGGGATGAATGTCGGTGATGCGATAAGCGTCGGCCGTCGATCCATAGCCAACGACTTCCCCGTAAATTCGTGCTCCCCGTTGAAGGGCATGTTCGAGTTCTTCGAGGACGACCATGCCAGCTCCTTCGCCGAGGACGAAGCCGTCGCGGTCACGATCGAATGGACGGGACGCTCCCTGGGGATCGGAGTTGTGCGTCGAGAGTGCGGTGAGCAGATTGAATCCGGTCACTCCGAACGGATGAATCATGCTGTGAGCGCCGCCGGACAACATCGCATCCGCGTCGCCACGCCGAATGAGTTCCGTCGCTTCGCCAATCGCCTGACTCGAAGCGGCACACGCGGTGAGACAGTTCAGATTTGGTCCTTGTGCGTCGAACAACCCCGCCAGATGGCCGGCGGGCATGTTCGGTTCTTGTTCCAATTCAGTCTGCGCGTGCAGCCGCTGCAATCCGCCGCGTGTGAAGAGTTCAAGATCGACTTGTCCGTCGCGCTGAGACTCCGCGCACAACCCCATCAGCAGGGAAAAATCTTGCTGGCCTTCGCCCGCTCCCAAGTAGACGCCGAACCGCGCGGGATCGAGCTTCCCATCAAGCAAGCCCGAATCGTCGATTGCCTGCTTGGCCGCGCCGACAGCAAAGCGAATATTGAGTCCGGAGAACTCGAACCGCTTTGGGTCATCGACATAGTTGCCGAGATCGAAGCCTTTGACTTCGGCCGCGAACTTGGTTGGAAAATGCGAGGCATCGAAATGCGTGATCGAACCGATCCCGCTCTTCGCTTCCTGCAGAGACGCCCACATGGCATCCACGGAGTTGCCAATCGGGGTCACGGCACCAATCCCGGTCACCACGACTCTGCGTCTCATGAGATTCTCCCCTCGCCTCTATGCTCGAATCGCAACCGTCACGCGGGACTGGCCGCCTTCGATCCATTACCTGCTTTACCGATGTCCAGTACGCCGCGCAGCAGAGTGAACACACAATTCATCTGATCGGCACGGCCCGCTCCCGCTTCATTTTCATCGACGTGAGCAAAAACAATCTCACCGTCAGCCACCAAGCGGTCGCCCACATGAGCCGTTACATCCACCATCCCGCCTTCATCGCGCGAGTCCGTCAGCTTGGCCGAATAAGTGAGCGTGTCGCCCGGTCCCGCCCAACCGTGAAAGGTCATACGCGGAACCTTGGCTAGCACGACCAGCTTGGAAAACTGACGGCTCTCACCGAGCAGCAGCCCACCCGTTTGAGCCAACCCTTCGAGAATCAGCGAAGCGGGCATGACCGGGAAACCGGGTTGATGATCGTGCAGATGCTCTTCCGCCAAGGTGACGTTTTTAATCGCCTTGGCGTGAGAACCACTCTCGAATTCGGTGAACCGATCGACCCAGAACCAACGCATGAAACACCCTTCGGGACGTCACCGGCAACGATCCGTTACCGGGACGCACTCGATTACAAAGGACTCGCTCTAAAGTAGCGATTCGGCCAATCACGCACCCAGCTTGTTGGCCAGAAAATTCACGACCATGTTGACCGTGAACAAGTCCTCGACATTCTCAACCTTCGGATCCGCTGCGAGCTTGTCGATCGTCGCGGGATCGGCGTGAGGCAGACGCGTCCTCAGTTCGATCAGTCCCTTTTCGGTGACGCGGCCGTTCTCAGCAAAGCCCGCGTCCGCCGAGAAGAGGCTCTCGGGGAACAGTTCGTTGCGAGGAATCTTCGTGTTGAAGTTCTTTTCCAGGCGAAACACAATGTCTAAGAAGTCGATCGACTCGGCACCCAAATCGGCTTTAAGGCGCGAGGTGGGCGTGACCTCATCGTCATCCAGTCCCAGCGCATCGACCAATGTTTCTCGAACCTTTTCCAAAATCTCGTCGCGTGAAGGCATCCAAAAATCTCCTGGGGAGGCAGCTCGGCGAACACCCAGCCCGCGAACCACCATCCCACCCATTGCCACCCTGAATTGACGATTGACCGCCGGGGCAACGCTCCGGCCAATCGAACCCACACCTATTTCAGAGCCACGCCGCCTTGAGGCGACGCAGCGAAATCCCGCTATTCAATCCACAGCGACCGACAACGGCCTATTAGAAACGTAGGGTAAGCGTCGCGCTTGCCCGTAATTGCTGTTGGAAGACGGGCAAGCCAAAGGCTTACCCTACGTTTTTCAACAAGCAGCTAACCGTCAGCCCATGCCGCCCAGCGTGAGTCCACCATCTACCTTCAACACTTGTCCGGTGACGTAGCTGGCCTCTTCACAGGCGAAGAACAGCACGGCGTTGGAAATGTCTTCTGGCTTGCCCAGTCGCTTCACGGGGATCGCATTCTTAATCTTGTCACCGGCCGCATTGACGACCGCCACGGTCATGTCCGTTTCGATAAATCCAGGAGCCACGCAGTTCACCGTGATGCCCCGCTTGGCGTATTCGACTGCCATACAGCGCGAGAACCCTTCGATTCCCGCCTTGCTCGCGGCGTAGTTGGCCTGCCCGGGGTTCGAGAAGTCTGCCGAGACGCTCGACATATTGATGATCCGCCCATAGCGAGCCGACATCATCGGGCGAACGACCGCCTGACAGAAGTTGAACACGCTGGTCAGGTTGGTGTCGATCACCTGTTGCCATTCTTCGATCGACATCGCGAGGATCGGCTTGTCTCGAATGATCCCGGCGTTGTTGACGAGGATGTCGATCTTCGACCACTTTGCCAGCACTTGTTCGACTACGGCATCGGCTTCCGGTTTTTTGCTCACGTCGGCCTGCAAGGCCCACACCTCGCGGCCCAAGTCCGCTTGTTCCTTGGCCAAGTTTTCGGCAGCGTCGCGGTTCGACTGGTAGACGAAGGCCACCTTCGCCCCCGCTTCCGCCAACTGGCAAACGATAGCCCGCCCAATCCCGCGACTTCCGCCGGTCACCAACGCGATTCGTCCTGCAAGCTTCATCGAAGAGTCACCCTTCATCCCAAAATCGTCGATCGACTTGGATATTCCGATCTAATGTATTCCAGCGTGAATGCCCTGACGGACACAAAGCGTTCACGAAATCGTACTCAAGCTGTGGGCTTCCAAATTTGGTGGAAAAGCCCGCGATAAACCTCGCGGCGGTGTGAATCGGACTCGGCCAGCTCTGAGTTAGTGTCGGCGAGATTAAACGCTTCGAGCGTCAACCGGGCGGAAACTGCCGAAGTTCCGTTCACCGTACCTTTGCCATTAAAGTCCCACAGACCACCATCACGTTTCTTAACGGTCATCTCGACTTGAAGTGTGTTACCGGGGGAAACGAAGCTGTTGTATCGGATCGCCCGCACCTCTTTCAGCAGGATGGTGCTTTGAGCGAAGTCTTCTGAGTGCCGAATCAACCACCCACCCGCCTGAACCAGCGTTTCAAGCATCAAGACGCCGGGCATGACGGGAAAACCGGGAAAGTGGTCAGCCAGATACTCTTCGGACAGCGACAAATTTTTGAGAGCCGTGACCGACTGATGCGGCACCAGCTCGGTGATTCGATCAATGAGGAGAAAACGCATGCGGTCGGTCCAACTCCAACTTTGCAGCCGTATCGACCGGAAAGGTCAGATCAAAAGCTGCTGAAATAGGGAGGCATTCTATTGGTCAAGGGAAAGTCTCACAACCATCAACTCTGCTTGGGAGGCCAGCCGAATCAGAGCCTTCTGATGCCGAACCATCGACGGATACGAGACTTTTCACCTTTTCAAACCACCGAGAAATCCTGACGGCACGTTCGTGTCACTCGTCCTGCAAGCCGTTTAGCCGCAGCGCATTGCCGATCACGGACAATGAACTGAGACTCATCGCCAACGCCGCGAGCATCGGGTCGAGGGCCGGGCCACCAAACGGTTCGAGAATGCCCGCCGCGAGCGGCACACCCAGTGCGTTGTAGGCGAACGCAAAGAACAGGTTCTGGCGGATGTTCCGCATTACGGCCCGACTGAGCGCCAATGCGGTGACGATCCGCCGCAGATCGGGCTGAATGAGAATCACTCCCGCCGATTGCTTTGCCACGTCGGTGCCGGTTCCCAGCGAGATGCCAACATTCGACGCGGCCAGTGCTGGCGCATCGTTGATCCCGTCACCCGCCATCGCAACGACGAAACCGGCACGACGATCGGCGACGATCTCCTCCAACTTTAGATGAGGCAACGATTCGGCCCGCACGTCTTCGATGTTCAGCATCTTGGCGACCGACTGAGCCACTTCGCTGCGGTCTCCCGTGAGCAACACGATGCGCACCCCGGCCGCTTTCAGCCGCCGCACCGCCTCGAATGATGAGCCGCGTATTTCGTCTCCCACTTCAAACAGTGCCGCATCGTGACCATCGACCGTCATCCAGACGAACGACTCGGGACGCGGCAGCACATCATTGAGCGAGGGGCGATCATCAGCCAAGTCCTCGTCCCAGATCGCCGGTTGCTGGCGACTTCCGGTGAACTTGGCAGATCCGATGCGCACGCGACGACCTTCGACTACGCCGCTCACACCCTGGCCCGGCAACGCTGTGAAGTCAGTGACTTCGTTGAGGACCACGCGCTCCTTCTCTGCTTGCGTGCAGATCGCTCGCGCCCACGGATGCTCGCTCAATCGTTCCACCGATGCCGCCAGTTGAAGTGACTCCTCAATCGTGAAACCGTCTGCGGGCTGGATGTCGAACAAGCTCGGCTTCCCCTCGGTCAGTGTGCCGGTTTTGTCGATGAATAGCGTGTCGATGCGATGCAGTTCTTCGAGCGATTCGGCGTCGCGGAAGAGGATTCCGCTGCGGGCGGCTCGACCCATGCCGACCGTGATCGCCATCGGAGTCGCCAGCCCGAGCGCACACGGACACGCGATGATGAGGACCGCGACCGCATTGGCCAGCCCGTGACTCGACGATCCCGCCAGTGACCACGCCACGAGAGTGATCGCAGCCACACTCAACACCGCAGGGACGAACCAACTCGCCACCACATCGGCCAGCCGCTGCACGGGAGCACGGCTGCGCTGAGCCTTTGCGACCAGTTCGATAATTCGCGACAGCATCGTCTCGCGACCGACCCGCTCCACCCGCATCAAGAATGAGCCGGTCTGATTGAGCGTCCCGCCGATCACTGCATCACCGATCGACTTCGTCACGGGCATCGACTCGCCGGTGAGCATCGACTCGTCGATAGTTGTTATCGGAGGTTGAAGGTTGATGGTCGAGGGCTGAGAGCCAGACAAGCTAGCGGCGGGGATGCTGGCTTTGTCCCCTCGCTCCAGCTTGAGTACCGCCACTTTGGTGGTCGGGAGAGGGCTGGATTGCAAGGGCTTCTCTTCCTCCACCAGAGTCCCATCGACCGGCACCGTCTCGCCTGGTCGCACGCGCAATGTTTCACCCGGCATGACCTCGCCCAGCGAGACGATCTGTTCGACACCTTCGCGAATCACGCAGGCGGTTGGCGGCGCGAGGTGCATCAACTCACGAATCGCCCGTCCCGTGCGCCGCCGCGCGCGGTGCTCCAGAAGCTGGCCGAGCAACACCAGCGTTGTGATCACAGCGGCCGACTCGAAGTAAAGATTTAAGTGACGTGGCGGATGTCGCGACTCGTCGTGTGAGATTGAGTCGCCGATCGACGGACGCTTGACTGACCGATTATCTGGACGGCCATAGTCATCGCGATGAACGTAATCGTCGAACTTCGATCCCGTTACGAAGGTCTCATCACAAAGCCGGACCCAACTGAAAAGGTACGCCGCGGAAACACCGAGCAAGATCAGTGTGAACATGTTCCAAGAGCGAGTCCGCAAGGATTGGAAGCCGATGACCCAGAAGGGCCAGCCGCACCACAAAACGACCGGCGTGCTCAGGCATGCCTGCCACCATGCCGAAAACAATGGATGCAACCAGCGATCGACCCGCAACCCGAACATCGGTCCCATCGCGAGCACAAACAAGGGCAGAGTACAAACTGCGGCGACGCGGAATCGCCGCCACAAGTCGCGCTGCATCGAGTCGTCCTCGACCTGCGGCGACGAGAGCGAAAATGCCTCCGGCTCGAGTGCCATCCCGCACGTCGGACACGCGGCCGGGTGGCCACTCGTCACGCCGGGGCACATCGGACAGGAGTAGTTCGTGCCGGGAGGCGGAGGCTCGGTCGAAGCGGGTGCCGAGTTGAGAAACTTCGTGCGACAGAACTCGCAACAGAAGTACCACCTCGTCCCGTCGCGCTCGCACGACAGACCCGTCGCACGATCCACACTCATCCCGCAGATCGGGTCGATGGCGTGAGTCGATGCTGGCCCCGCGGCATCCGGTTCGTTGTTGAGAACCTTCAACGAGAACAACGCGGGTGATCGCAATGGTGACGAGTCTTCAGTCATGAGCAGCCTCCCCCACGAACACTGACTAGCCCGACGCGCAAGCCAAGGCTTCGCGTGAAATCATAGTGAAACCCTCGCTTGCGCGCCGGGCTGGTGAATCATCGCGCGCGATCCACGCTCGCTCACGCTGCGGTTCGGCGATGTTCACCCCAACGAAACAGCCCCGCAAGCGAGAGCCTGCGGGGCTTGTCCAAGTCGTCGATTGCTACTGCTCACCGGCAGCTTCAATTCACTGTGATCGCGATCCAGCCGTCGGCTACTTTGATTCGCGAGACGTGAGCGGTGACCGTCTTCTTCGGACCTTTGATGTCAATCTTGCCCTCGAGCGTACGGTCGGGCAGGACCGACTGAATCTTCTTGCGGATCACGCCGTTCGTCGCGAGGCCACCGCCCTCTGGAAATGCCACGTTTCCGCGAGTCGCGATGATCTGCTTCCCCTTCACTTCAAACGCGATGGGGACCACGATCTCGCGGGCGGGGATGTCGTCTTTCCCATCCTGCTTGAAGCCGGCGCGAATCACTAGCACCAGCTCTCCTCCTTCGAGGCGGACGCGCATTGGATCGGCCGGTGCAAACGCAATCGCACTCAGCGACTTGGCTTCGTCCCCGTCTTCTGCGGCGGCCTTGACCGTGTCCAGCTTCACCTCGCGATTCAGTGCCTTGCTGAGAAACGCTTCGAGCTTCGCCCGCAATTCGGTGTCGTTCAGCGTCTGCCCCGCAAGCTCCAAACGGTCGATCGAGTTGTTGATGGCCGACTCGTGCAGCATCACCGTCGCACCGCGATCCGAAGCGAGACTACCGTGAGGCACATCGGCACCCAACTCGCCTGCCCCCATCAAACGTGAATTCACACGCAGTGTGGTGTCCGTCGATTGGTACGTGATCGCGTCGGGATAAAGCCCCGCCGCACGGAGTCCCGTAAACACTTCCTTCTCAACCTTGGCGGTCGCGTCAGCGAAAGAACGATCCACTTCCTCGTTGAACTTGGGGAGTACGCGATCTTGGATGCGACTCGCGGTGATCGCTTCGGCCTGGCCGCGTCGAGCCTCCACTTCTTGGGAAGCGATGTCTTGGGCAATCCCTCTAAACAGGAAGCCCCCGGCATTCGTTGAGATCCCCGTCGTCGTGTTGTGCGGATTGACCGAGATCGTGGCAGGTGACGTGTAGAACTTCTGTCCGTCGAAGGTGACACCCTTCGCCGCCAAGAACGTGTGGTTGCCCGAGGTCTGCACCGTTGCCTGGCTCGTCACGCCGACCGTGTTGGACTGAATTGTCCCCGACAAGGCCATGTCAAACCGAGCCGTGTTCGGGCTGGGTCGCAGATCGATCCCGACAGTAGTCGAAGTCGTTTGATGACCGCTGACCTGTGCGCCGAGGATGTTGTCCACAACTTGCCCGTTTTCGGTGCGAGCATCCGAGAGTAGGCGATTCAAAAATTCTTCGCTCGCCACGATGCGGCTGTTGTAATTGAAGAGGTACTTCTGCAGGACGGCCGACAGACGCTCGCCACCATCCGGCGCGAGTTTGCGGATCGCCGCATACGCCGCCCGCACTTTGCCCGCATCTTCTTTCGCGCGAGATTCCGCGTAGGCGTCAGTCGCATCGAACAGAGCCTTGAGCTGGCTTCGCAACTGCTCGGTCGCATCGGCCGGAGCTTGCCAATTCGCTACGGTCAGGTACTGATCGACGGCCGCTTCATAAGCGAGAAACGCCGGTCGTCCGAGGAACTGCTTCTGGTCTTCCGCAGTCAGAGTCGCTCGTCCCGCGATCTTCTCTTTACCGAGCTTCGCGGCCGTGATCGCCGCTTCGCTGTCGGCCCCCTTGGCCAGTGCCGCGCTGAGCTGGTCAGCCTTCACATACGCGAGCCACGGTCCGCCGCCACCAATCCCGCTCAGATAGGTTTGCAGAGCCGAAGTAGAGGATGTAATCGCCTGTCCAGCCTTAGCGAGGTTCGCCGCACGAGCGGCCACCGGGTCCATCTCAATCGTGTCGAGCGTTGCTTCTGCCAAGTCGACACGGCGAGCAAGACGGTTGTGGAGAACATTCAACGGGTCATGCAACGATGCAAACTTGGCATCACTGATCGCCCGCTGCATCACGTCGAGCTTGCGCTTCAACAGGTCGAGCGCTGCTCGCTGTCCCTTCGAGTCCGACGAATCGAGCTTAACATAGAAGTCCGCGACCGCCGCCGCCGCCCCTTGCGACCACTCGGTCCAAGTCCCGTCGAGCTTCGCGAATTCCTCGACGCTGAGCGCCGTCGGAGCCACGTTCGACAGAATGCCCTTCAAGCCGGGAGGCCCCGATTTCGTCGCCTCTTCAACGGCCCAAGTCCCCGTGACTACACCCGCCACGACGCCAAGCGCCGCCAGACCGCGTGCCCAGTTTCGTCCCCGCCAATACTGCGGACGCATCGCCTGTGTTGCTTGAATTGCTCGGTTTTCCATGAGACCACTCCGTTGAATTCTTCAATGTTTCAAAACCGTCCGATGCGACTCACAGCGCGATTCACTTCGATCATCAATCCGACGAGGACCCGTCACCAGGCGGTGGGCAACAAATCTCTTACCCTCAGTAGACGAGTCACTCCGTGACTCGAAGATTCCGGTCACGGAGTGACCGGTCTACTCTCTTTTGCCGAACTCCCCACGGCGACCTCGTACGGTTTCAATCTATCGACTCTGAACGCATCTCGGACGCAGCACGACACCGACCCAACCAACCGGATCAATCGCCGCACTTTCTAACCCCCGTCAATACGAGAGAATTTCACCAAATCAGCCCAACCCGCAAATTCAACTTGACCACCGCAGTCTACTTGCCACCAAGAGGCTATTCAATCAACGTCATTGGGAGGTCGATTCCGATGGGTCGAATCCCGGCTTAGCAGCCTGTTGAAGAACGTAGAGCAGGCGGCTCGCCTGATTTCATTTCCAGTTAAGAAACACAGGCGGGCCGGCCGTGCTAGGGCTTTTTCAACAGGCTGTTCGCTTTGTTAGCCGGACTTCGAGTTGTCTGACCGCTCTTCAGCAGCCTGACTTTCTGATCGCACTTTTCCCACGTATCCTGACGCTCCGCGTTTTCTCCTTCCCAGATTTCAAGGCTCGTTACCCATGCCGCTCGATCTGTCCCGACGAGGCTTCTTCGCCGCCTCTGCCGCTTCGCTCGCCGCCGCTTCGACCACTGTTCGAGCTTCTGGCGCAGAGCCTGCGTCGGACAAGGGTTCTCCATTCCGGTACTGCCTCAACACGAGCACGATTCGCGAGTGCCAATTCCAAGGGAAAAAGGTCGATGCCGTTTCCGAGATCGAGATCGCTGCAAAGGCCGGGTACACCGGGATCGAACCGTGGATCCGATCGCTCGACAACTATGTCAAAGGGGGCGGCGTGCTGTCGGACCTGCGCAAGCGGATTGCCGACGCAGGACTGACTGTCGAGAGCGCGATTGGCTTCGCGGCCTTCTTGCACGAAGACGAAGCCAAACGGAAAGAAGGACTCGAAGAGGCCAAGCGTTGCATGGGGATGGTCCGCGAGATCGGTGGCGAACGGTTGGCCGCTCCCCCGGTTGGAGTCACCGATAAGACGGGCCTCGATCTGCTCCAACTGAGCGAACGTTATCGCGCATTGTGCGAGGTCGGCCAACAAGAGGGCGTCTATCCGCAACTCGAACTGTGGGGCTTCTCAAAAACGCTGGCCCGACTCGGGGAAGCGGCCTTCGTCGGGATTGAAGCGGCTCATCCGAAAGCCTGCTTCCTGCTCGATGTCTACCACATCTACAAAGGCGGTTCAGACTTCGAGGGCCTGAACATGTTCGCCGGTCGGCGCATGTTCAACTTCCATGTGAATGACTACCCCGCCGATCCCCTGCGCGCCACGATCAATGACGCCGCGCGCGTTTACTGCGGCGACGGTGTCGCTCCGCTCACCAGCATCTTCCGCACTCTACGCGACAACGGCTATCGCGGCGTTCTGTCGCTGGAGTTGTTCAATCCCAACTACTGGAAACAGGACGGACTGGAAGTCGCCAAGACCGGCCTCGAAAAAACCAAAGCCGCCGTGGCGAAAGCCTTCGAGTAATTGGGATCCGGTGCGAAATAAGGCGAGCGGAAGGAGTTGTCCGACCCACATTAACCCGAAGCGTGAGCGAGGACGAAGTCGATCAACATCCTCGTTCACACTTCGGGTTAATGTGTACCGGTAAACCATTTCTTGCCGCTCGCCTAACTTCCTGGCTTGCGCCTTGTTCCCTCCCCTCGGCGGGGAGGAATGAAAGGCAACGGAAAGTTGTTTCGAGCCGGTTCCTTAGCGGCTTGATTTGTCATTCGGGGCGAGGCGGGCGATCACCGCAACACGAGTTCGGCGGCCACGGAAAGAATGAGCTGGTTCGCATCTGGTAAGCGGCATACTCGGGACGACGACTGGTGATGGTTTTCTCCAACAGTGTCACACCGGAAACCTTCAGCAGCAGGAACGACATCAGCAGCGGGCTGAAGATCGTCCATGTGGCACCGCCGGATGACGCGATCAAGTACAAGCCCCACCAGACGCAAAAGTCGCCGAAGTAATTCGGGTGCCGAGTCAGTCGCCACAGGCCGCGATCCATCACTTGGCCAGCGTTTTGAGGGTCGGCTTGAAAACGAGCCATTTGAAAATCCCCGACCGCTTCAAACAACAGGCCGACGCCCCACAGAGCCACGCCCGCCAGATCGAGCCAGCCGAGCGGCGGCGATGTCGTTGCGGCCATCGCGACTTGAATTGGCATCGACACAATCCAGAGGATGGCTCCCTGCAACAGAAAGACCGTCAGCAGACTGACCCACCAGAAACGCGGCCCGTGATGTTCACGCATCGCTCGATAGCGTCGGTCTTCACCGTGTCCGCAATTTCGCCACAGCAGGTACAGCGACAACCGCAAACCCCAAACCGTCGTCAGCGCGGCAAGCAACCATGATCGCTCGACCACTTGTGCTACTGGAGTCCATGTCAGTGTGAACCCAGTCACGACGATGAACCCGGTTCCCCAAAAAGGATCGACGATACTGGCATCGCGGCGTGCGAGGCTGAACAACCACAAGCACGTCATCGTGGCAATCACGACCAGCGCCGAGTTCAGCAACATCGCGGTCAGTGGCGTCATGGGTTTACTTTCCGCTCGGCTGCAACAGCGAATGTGACACGAACCATTCCGTGCCGTTCGCGTAACCAAACAACTCGGACACGGCGAGGAAAAATAAACGCCAACGGTGAAACCAGCGGCGGGCCTCAGGGCGTCCGTAAGTTGCGACAAGAATCGGCAACACCTCGCGGCGATGAGCGTCCAAGTTCGCGAGCCACGCTTCGGACGTGCGTTGATAGTGCCTGCCGTCCCAGCGCCATTGCTCGACGACCGTCATGTGCCGGTCGAACTGCCGCAGCATGTTCTCGCTCGGCATCAAACCGCCGGTGAAGAAGTAGCGGCCCATCCAGTTCGCATCGCCCTCAGTTTCAAACGGATAGACGAGTTGCTGATGGCAGAAATGATGCACGAACAGCCGGCCGTCCGGTCGCAGCCACGACGCGATTCGTTCCAACAGCAATTCGTAGTTCCGCATGTGCTCGAACATCTCAACTGAGACGACACGGTCAAAGCGGTTCGACTCCGTCACGAACTGGTTCATGTCCGCCGTGATGACGTGCAAGTTCGTGAGCCCACGCGCGGCCGCTTCCGATTCGATGAATCGCCTTTGCCCAGTCGAATTTGAGACTGCCGTAATGCGACTGTTTCGATACCGGTCGGCCATCCACAACGACAGCGAGCCCCAGCCACAACCGAGTTCCAGAATCTGTTGGCCATCGGCTAGCTCGGCTCGCTGGCAAGTGATCTCAAGTGCCGTTGCTTCAGCCTCGGCCAACGAACAGTCTGCGGTCGGCCAGAAGCAAGAGCTGTATTTGCGGTGTGGGCCGAGTACAGCGGTGAAGAACTCTGGCGGCAATTCGTAATGCTGTTCGTTGGCTTTCTCTGGAACAGGCGCGATCGGCCCCGCACGCATCGACTCGACAAACGCTTGGGGTTCAGTTGAATCGGCGTTGTCACTGTCGCGATCAGATTCACGCAGGCGCTGCTCGCACAATCGCCGAATCGCCATGCGTGTGATCACATCCGGGATCAAACCTCGTTCCACCGCTTCAATGCCCAAGGACATCAGGCTCATACCAACCTCCCCGCTGCGGCACGGGAACCGATGGCGATTGGATCGCGTTGGCAGCGTGGTTTATCGAATTGAATTTGCACAACGCCGGTGAACCGTTCCTCGAACGCCGCCTCGCAGTAGCTCAGATAGTAGTTCCACATGCGAATGAATCGGTCGGGAAATCCCAGCTCGCGAACGTCATCCAATCGCTCATGAAATCGTTGCCGCCACTCGCGCAGAGTCTGGGCGTAGTGCGTGCCGAAATCTTCGGCGTGAACGAATCGCAGGTCGGTTGCGCGCGACATCGACTCCAACATGGAACTCATCGATGGTAGGCAACCGCCGGGAAAGACGTATCTCTGAATGAAGTCCACCGATTTCAAATACTTAGCATAGCGACGATCCGGCATCACAATCCCTTGCAGCACGAACGTCCCCTCGGGCTTGAGCAACTCGCTGCATTTGCGGAAGTAAGTGTCGTAGTACCGATGCCCGACCGCTTCGATCATCTCAACGGAGACCAGCTTGTCGAACTGGCCCGTCAGGTCGCGATAGTCCTGCAACAGCAACGTCACGCGATCGGACAGCCCTGCTTCGTCGATCCGCTGACGAGCGACATCAAACTGTTGCTGTGAGACCGTCGTCGTCGTAACGCGGCAACCGAATTGCTTGGCCGCGTGAATTGCCAACCCGCCCCAGCCGGTGCCGATCTCCAGCAGATGGTCACTCGAACGCAGATCGAGCTTGCGGCAGATGCGATCCATTTTCTCCAGCGAAGCCTCGTGCAGTGTGCTGGTGGCCGACAAAAAGATGCCACTCGAATACGCCAGCGTGTCGTCGAGCATGAGCCGAAAGAAGTCGTTGCCGAGATCGTAATGAGCGTGAATGTTGCGACGACTTCCCGACTTACTGTTGGCGTGCCAGTGGTGATACAGCCGGTTGACCCACTTGGAGATTCGCGACAGCCCGCGATCAAGCTGATCCGTCGCCTCGATGTTCCGCACGAAAATCCGAATGAAGGCCGTCAGATCGTCGCAGTCCCAATCGCCGCGCAGATACGACTCGGCCACCGACAAGCTTCCGCCCAGAACGGCATGGCGGAAGAAGGCTGGGTTGTGGACTTGCAGCGCTGCTTGCAAGTCGCCGCCGCGACCGAGCGTTTTTGCGCCAGTCGCATCGGCCAATTGAATGGTCCCGCCGTTCAACTCTTGCAGCTTCTGTAACACCAGTCGTCGGGCTAACCGACTTACAAACCCCATGCGATTCGGTGCAGGTGCAGGTGCAGCGTCGTCGTTCGACGGCGAGTTCGTGGATTTGGTTGCGTAGGCTGTCGTCATAGTGTCGTCTGTTTCGAGGATGAAAGCTGCGGCCCAGACGCCGTCGGCATCGGAACGGCAACTCGTGGATGAGGCACATACGGGACTCGCTTCAGCCACAGCCGCAGCGCTTGCCAGTAGATGCCCAAAAAAATCTGCATCGTCATCAAGGGATACCGCAGCAACGCGCGAGCAAGCTGCCAGCGCGTGATCGGTCTTCGTTGCAGTGACAGCGTCGCGTCGAAGCGCTTGGTGTCGTTCGAGTAGTTCTCGATGGTCACCGCCAGCCGCTCGCGCGGTTCGGTGACTCGCCAGCGATAGGTCATGTCCATCGGCATGAACGGCGAAACGTGAAACTCTTTTGGGTTCTCAAACCGCCCCGTCGATTGGGATTCCGTCCCGGTTTGCTCATCGTGCAAATGCATCGCAGCAGCGTCCGAGACTGCGAAGCTCAACACATAGCAGTGCCGTTCATTCCAAGGTGTGTTGCTGACTTCTGCGACGACGGTTTCAACCCGCTCGCCAGCCGTGTCGAAGCAGTAATAAAAACTGACCGGATTCATGCCGAAGCCGAAGTAGCGAAAATTGGTCAGCACCCCGACTGGTCCAGATGGTCGATGCCCGGTTCGCTGCTCAACCAAATCGCGGACACAGTCGTCCAACGGGCGAACTGGGTCTCCCAAATAGTCGGCACGTCGGAATCGCGCCAGTGCTGGCCAGCGAGTGGACCAGACTCCACGTCGTCCGAACAACGAGTCCAGTTCCGCTAAGTCCACGAAGACGAGAAACAACCGATATCGAAACGAATGCTCAATCGGATCGAACCGTCGATGCTGCACGACACCTTCATAAAGGCAGCTTCTCATGGTCGCGGCTCCTTCGGCATGAGGGCCTCACAAACGCGCAAGGCACTGACGACGCCATCTTCATGGAAGCCGTTGCCCCAATACGCGCCGCAGTAAGAAGTCCGGTTGACGTTGATCACTTCGCCATGCCGTGCCTGCGCGGCGGCACGCTGAACAGTGAAGATCGGATGGTGATACTCGAATCGCCGCAGCACCTTCGCCGGGTCAATTCGCTCGTTATTGTTCAGCGTCGCGTTGCTGAGCGTCACGTTGAAGACGTGCTTTGATTGCAGACGTTGCAAAAGGTTCATCTGATAAGTCACCGTGGCTGTCTGGCTGGCAGAATTCGATGACGGCCCGGTGAGATGGTAATTCCAACTCGCCCAAGCTCGCCGCCGCTTCGGCAAGACAGTTTGATCGGTGTGCAGTACGGCGAGGTTGCGTCCGTAAGGAAACTCGGACAACACGTCGCGCTCGGTCGAGGTCGAATCGGCCAACATCCGCAAAGCTTGGTCGCTGTGACAGGCAAACACAACCTGATCGAAGGTTTCCGGCGGGTGATTTCGCGGGACGACGACCACGTCGTCTGCCGAGCGGCGAACCGACTCAACCGGCGTACTGAGTCGAATGCGATCCCGAAACCGCTCGGCCATCTTGGCGACGTAAGTTCGCGAGCCACCTTCAATGACCCGCCACGTCGGCCGATTGCGAACGTTCAACAAACCATGATTGCGGTAGAACTCGACGATGAACCGGATCGGAAAGTTTTCAAACATCCCGACCGGGCACGACCAGATCGCGGCTCCCATCGGCAGCAGATAATGCTCGGCAAACTCGCGCGAGTACCGCTGCCTCGCGAGGAACTCACCCACCGTTGTTTGGTCCGTCGTCGGGCCGCTCAGCACCAATTCGGGCGCGTCGCGATTGAATCGCAGAATGTCGGCCAGCATCCGGTAGAAGCTCGGCCGCAGTAAATTCCGGCGTTGGGCAAACAGTCCGTTCAGCGACGAACCGTTGTACTCCAAGTTCGCCGCATCGCACCGCACACTGAAACCCATTGATGTCGCCTGCGATCGGACGCCCAGTTCGTTCAACAGTTCAATGAAATTGGGATACGTCCAATCGTTGAACACGATGAACCCAGTGTCGATCACCTGCCGCTCTCCGGCCAAATCGACCTCAACGGTATTCGTGTGCCCGCCGAGATAGTCGTTGGCCTCAAACAGCGTGATGTCATGGGAGAGACTGAGTCGATACGCCGCCGTCAGTCCGGAAATTCCGGCTCCGATGATCGCGATCTTCATGATGGCGTCATCCTTTACTGTTTCTTGGCAGGCCAACGAAAGCTCGTCAGCCCGTTCAGGTCGCGGACAAAAACTTCATCGCCGCACACAGCCAAATGCGCCCATGTTGGCGAATCGCTGACGTGGCGCTGATCCTGCAACTCAAACTTCAACGGATTGGCGTTGATCAGCAACAAGTCGCCCCGTTCATCAAGGGCCAGGATTTTTTTGCCTTGTGCGACGAGGCTCCAATACTTGCCGAACGGCGTGGTCACCCAGCGTTCCTTGCCCGTTGCGAAATCGATGCACGCGAAACGCTGATTCTTAAGATGCGTGTAGATGTGCCCGTCGATGACGACCGGTGTGGACATGTAACCTTGCGTTTTGTTCTGCCAGCGTTCGGTCACCGACATCTTCTTACCAGCAGTGGCCGCATCGCCGCTCTTCGTAAGATCGAACAGCCAAGATTTGCCGCCATAGGTACTCGTGAAAATCGAATCCCCGAACACCACCGGTGTGAGGATATTCATGCCGCGAAAGGCTTCGATTTTTTGCGACCAGAGTTCACTGCCGGTGGCCTCATCGACCCCCGCGAGTTTCTCGCGGGTCTGCACTAAGAACTGCGGTTGACCTGCGATCGTGGCTTTCATCGGCGACGAGAACGCGCTGCCGTTCATGCCACCGCCGTCTTGCAGAGACCGCCACACGGTCTCGCCGTTTCGCTTCTTGAGCTTCACGAACGAGGCTCCGGCCTGAACGTAAACATGCTCGCCATCGACCAGCGGCGATGACACGCAACCAAACGTGGGCAAAGGTGATTTGAACCGCTCGACAAAATCGACTCGCCAGCGTTCCTTGCCGTTCGCCGCATCAAGGCACACCAGCACATCGCGCATTCCTGCGACGAACAGCGATTCGCCGTCGTAGGCTGGAGTCGCTCGAATCCATTCGCCGTTCTCCCACGCGAAGAACGGAACCGATGTCGCCCCCGGCCACTCGGCAGTCCACAAGACTTGGCCGTCGGCTCGCGATAATGCCTGCACAACCTCGGTCTTCTTGCCGCGAGTCTCGGTGACGAAGACTCGATCCTCACCGACGATCGGCCCGGAATAGCTTGGCCGCAATTCGACTCGCCATCTCTGAGTGAGCGTCGCTTCATCGACCTGATCCGGCCACGCGGGCGTCGCTGCCGCTTGCCCATCGCGCGACGGACCTCGCCACTGCGGCCAAGTCGCGGTGGGATCGGCTGCAAACAGTGTCGTAGCCGCGTTCACCACAACATGGGCCACACAAGAGAAAACACACGTTCTGGCGATCGTGGTTACGGCGAGATTGAATCGAGCGAATGTCATCGGTGCCTCAAGCGTTCTTTCGTGGTTTGCGAGTTTTCGTGGGAGCAATCTCAGCCTGCCGACGCAACGTCTTGGCGAACTCTTCGAGATGACGCATCGTGTCGCAAAAGGCGGAATAGTGGAGCCGCGCCCGAATCTCGGTCGTTAACGCTCGCCCGCCAACAACGACGGCGGTGTTGGTCTTGGACGCGGTCTCGAACAAGCGATTGAAACCGGCGATGAAGGCCGACTCGTCCGAGATGAACGAAATGCTGAGCCACAACATTCGTGGTTCAATCTGCTGGATGGCATTCGCCATCGAATCAAACGGGATCGACGAACCGAGCAGCCGGGCATCCCAACCGACCTCGCGCAGCACAATCTCGGACATCGTCACGGGCAACGCGTACTGATCCCCTTCAATGGTCGCGCCCAGCGCGACGAGTCCCGAGTTCGGCGGCGTCTGCTTCGACCGCAACTCATGCAAGATCCGCAACGCGATCTGGCACGAGCAACGCTCTTCATAAATGTCGGCTTCGTGGCATTTCCATTTCTCGCCGATGGTCCGAAACGCCACGGCGATGACTTCATCAAAGATTTGACTCACTGGCTGACCAGCCAGAAACAGATCGAACACGATGGCCTGACAGGCTTGCTCGTTGTTCGTGAGCAGTGCCGTCGCCAGTCGCTCGGCACAGCCTTCGATCCGACGTCCCTTGCGGTCATCGGTAGCTGACATCCCCAGGATGTGTGGCTCGACGACCGCGTGATTGTGCTCGCGCACGAATCGCAAAGCTTCTTGAACCGGAATCCTCCGATGCCCGCCCGCGGTCTTCACCGTCGTCAATAATCCCTGATCACACCACCGCTTGAGCGATGATTCGCTGGCCCCAATCGCATTGGCCACTTGCTTCGGTGAAAGAAGGTGTTGCATGACTCGCTTCAATGGCGGACTGATGAATTCGTCGGACTTCCCAAGCTGGTTGAGACACTACCGTCAGTCACGAAAACTCTCAACGTGAAAAACATTCAAAACGTCCATTTCAGTCAAAAGTCTGGCCGTCGGACGGATGCCTTGTCACACTCGAATCGGGGTGACCACGAACCAGAAACGTCACGCCCCGCTATCTAGCGGCGCTCTGGCGAGCTGATTGCGAGAAGAAAAAAACAGAATCCGGTTAAGTCTTTCGGGCGAAGACGGTCTGAATCCCACTGAACGATTTGCACGACTTATTCCAAGCCGGGCATCGCTCAGGAAGTCTCAGAACCAGAGATTAGGGAGAGCGACATGTTGAATCGAAGATTCTTTTTGAGTGCGGCAGCGGTGGCGGCGATCGGCTTGACTCAAGGCAGCTTGATAGCTGCGGATGCGGCGGCAAAAGACATCGTGACGACGGCAGTCGAGGCGGGTTCGTTCAAGACGTTGGCGGCGGCTTTGAAGGCCGCCGGATTGGTGGAAACACTGCAAAGCAAAGGGCCGTTCACGGTTCTTGCTCCCACCGACGAGGCGTTCGCCAATTTGCCCGCAGGAACAGTGGAGATGCTGCTGAAACCAGAGAACAAAGCCCGACTCGTGTCGGTGCTGACGTATCACGTCGTGGCTGGCAACGTGGCGGCGGCGCAGGTCGTCAAACTGAATGCGGCGGCGACGGTGAACGGTCAGCGAGTGAACATCAAGGTCGAGGATGGCCACGTGCGAGTTGATCAAGCCACCGTCGTGAAGGCCGACATTCATTGCTCGAATGGGATCATTCACGTGATCGATCAGGTGCTGCTGCCTTCTGCGGACAGCATTCCAGCGACGGCATCCAAGGCGGGAACGTTCAAGACATTGCTCGCGGCTGCGAAGGCGGCTGGCCTCGTGGAAGTGTTGGCTGGCGATCAGCCACTGACGGTTTTCGCACCGACGGACGAAGCGTTTGCGAAGCTGCCTGCCGGGACGGTCGAGAGCCTGCTCAAGCCCGAGAACAAAGAGAAGCTCGCAGCGATTCTGAAGTTTCACGTTGTCGCCGGTCGAGTGTTTTCCAACGAAGTGTTGAGCAAAGCAGAATTGAAGACCGTTCAAGGCGGGACGTTGACCGCCACGATGAAGAACGGTGCGGCGACCATCAATGGTGCCGGACTCATTGCGACCGACATTGATGCCTCGAACGGAGTCATTCATGTGATTGATAGTGTGATGTTGCCTGCAGCCGCCACGGTGAAGACTTCACACGTCATGCAGTCTCAGCCGACAATTGTGTCGAACGTCTGTCCGACCTCCGGTCGAGTGACGTACTCTCTGGTCCAAACTCGCCACTTCCGTCGCTGATACCGTTCGAGTGTGTTTCCAAGTATCGGTTGACTGCCAACCCTGCAACAACACCTGAGCCGTCGTTCGGCTCAGGTGTTTTCGCGTTGATTGCGTGTGCAGGTTCCAGTCCGTCGTCGAGATCTCACTGATGTCTGCTGGTTCGCGAATTCTTGTCACCGGCGGCACGGGCTACGTCGGAGGAAGATTGATTCCGTTACTTGAACAGCGTGGGCATCTGGTTCGTTGCCTAGCTCGGCTACCAGAGTTCTTGCAGCAGCGCGTGCGGCCGCAGACGGAGGTTGTCGCTGGAGATGTGTTGCAGCCAGAGACATTGATGTCTGCTCTCGAAGGGATCGAAACCGCGTTTTATCTCGTGCATTCCAGGGGAGCGGGCAGGGACTTCGGGGACGAAGACCGCATCGCCGCCCGCAACTTTGCCGAAGCCGCGAAACAAAGCGGAGTACGGCGCATCGTCTACCTCGGCGGACTAGGTGGCGAGCAGCAGCAACTCTCAAAACATCTGCGCAGCCGACAAGAGGTTGGTGCGATCCTGCGCGAGTCCGGCGCACAAGTCGTCGAGTTCCGGGCGTCAATCGTGATTGGCTCCGGCAGCTTGTCGTTTGAACCGACCCGAACGTTAGTGCAAAAACTTCCTGTAATGATTTGCCCGAAATGGGTCTCAACGCCCGCGCAGCCAATCGCGATTGAAGACCTTCTGAACTACCTGTTGGCCGCGATTGATTTGCCCGAAGGGTCCAGCGACATCTTCGAGATCGGCGGCCCCGATCAAGTCTCCTACGGTGACATCATGCAAGAGTACGCGCGACAGCGCGGGTTGAAACGCGGGATGGTTTCGGTGCCGTTTCTTTCGCCACGATTGTCGAGCTTGTGGCTCGGACTGGTGACTCCCGTTTACGCTCGCATCGGCCGCAAACCGGTCGATAGCCTGAGAAACCCGACCGTGGTCACGAACTCACACGCCCACGACGTGTTCACGATTTGCCCGCGTGGCGTCCGTGATGCCATCGCACGAGCGCTCGTCACCGAAGACCACGAACTGACGGCCACACGCTGGTCCGATGCAATCAGTGCCTCGGGCCACCCCCATCGCTGGGGTGGAATCCGATTCGGAACGCGACTGGTCGATTCGCGCGAAGTTGACGTCGATGTTCCGGCCGTAGCCGCGTTCGCTCCGATTCAACGGATCGGCGGTCAAACCGGTTGGTACTACGGCCATTGGCTGTGGAGACTTCGAGGCTGGCTTGATTTGCTCGTCGGTGGAGTCGGCTTACGACGCGGTCGGCGCGATGCGGTTGATCTGCGAGTCAGCGATCCCGTCGATTGCTGGCGAGTCGAGTCGCTGGAGCAGAGTCGCCGTTTGCAATTGTCCGCCGAGATGAAGCTTCCCGGCCGAGCGTGGCTCGAATTTGAAGTCGAGCCGACGGACAACGGTTCGCGCATCCGACAAACGGCGGTGTTCGATTCGATTGGCCTGACGGGCTTAGTCTATTGGTACGCGATCTATCCGCTGCATGAGTTCGTTTTCGGTGGCATGCTGAATGGCATCGCGAGTACCGCTCGTGGTTCAGTCGAAACAACAACGTGGCAACCGACCGTATTTCGACAAGTGGCGGGGTTGGCTGGATTCATGGCAGTCTGCTTCCTGTCGGCTGGTTTGGGGGCGGCGTTCACGTCGACATCCGTCGGCGGCTGGTATCAAACGCTGGCGAAACCGAATTGGAATCCGCCCGACTGGCTCTTTGGCCCGGTTTGGACTGCCCTCTATTTTCTGATGGCCGTCGCCGCGTGGCTCGTGTGGCATGCCCACGGGTGGAGTGCCGCGAGGACAGCGTTGAATTGGTTTGGCATTCAACTCGCGTTCAACGTGGTCTGGTCATTTCTGTTCTTCGGCCTGGAACGCCCTGGCCTCGCTTTCGCCGAGATCCTCGTACTCTGCCTCTCAATTGTCGCGACCTGCCTCGCGTTTCAAGCCAAGTCGCGCACGGCCGCATGGTTGCTGGTTCCGTATCTGGCGTGGACATCGTTCGCCGTCATCCTGAACCTGAATCTCTGGAGGTTGAATTCCTGATGAGTGCCAGCCTCGTTCCACAGATCCGCATTCAAAACTGCAACGACGCGCCGATTCGAGCGGACGGCGAGTTCGTGTTGTATTGGATGATTTCATTCCGGCGACTGTCTTCCAATTTCAGCTTGCAGCGCGCGGTGGAGTTGGCTGTTGAATTGCAAAAGCCGCTGGTGATCTTCGAGCCACTACGAACTGAATATCGGTGGGCGTGCGATCGGATTCATCGTTTCATGATCGACGGCATGGCCGAAAACGCGGCTCGAATCAACGCGCTCAACAATCCCGGCGTGATGTACTTTCCGTATGTCGAACCATTGCCCAATGCCGACAAGGGATTGCTGCTGGCGCTGGCCAAGCGAGCTTGTGTCGTCGTGACGGATGACTTCCCGTCAGCCTTTTTGCCACACATGGTTTCGGCAGCGGCAGCTCGATTGCCGGTGCGACTGGAGTCCGTGGATTCAAACGGCCTACTGCCGCTGCGCGCCACGGGCCGCGTTTTTACAACGGCATTCTCGTTCCGAGCTTACCTGCAGAAGGAATTGCCCCCGCATCTTGAAGAATTTCCGAAGCCAAACCCCTTGAGCGGCGTGCGTCTTCCACCAATCCAGTCGCTGCCGCCGGAGATAACCACGCGCTGGCCCCCGGTGTCAGCGAAGTTGTTGGCTGGCGACAGGGCGGAACTCGCGGCATTGCCGATTGACCACTCGGTCGGCATTGTCGAAGCGCGTGGCGGATCAACGCTGGCTCGGCATCGCTTGAAGAAGTTTTTGGACCAGCATCTGTCACAGTACGCGGCCGGGGCGAACGATCCCGATGCCGAAAATCGCAGCGGCCTTTCGCCGTATTTGCACTTCGGTCACATCTCGTCTCATGAGTTGTTTCACGAATTGATGACGCGAGAGGAATGGTCGCCGCTCTGCCTCGGCGAGAAGACCGGAGGCAAGCGTGAAGGCTGGTGGGGCGCGAGTCCCGGTGCTGAGTCGTGGCTTGACGAGTTCATCACCTGGCGCGAGCTGGGATACAACATGACCTCGCACCGTGACGATTACGACCAGTACGAATCGCTCCCCGATTGGGCCCAAGCCACGCTGTCGAAGCACGAGCGCGATCCTCGCCCGTTCGTTTACTGTCTCGACCAATTCGCTGCCGCTGCAACGCACGATCCACTTTGGAACGCCGCGCAAATGCAGCTCGTTCGTGAGGGCCGCATCCACAACTATCTACGAATGCTCTGGGGCAAGAAGATACTCGAATGGACCGCGACGCCTCGCGACGCGCTCGAGGTGATGATCGAGCTTAACAACAAATTTGCTCTCGACGGCCGGAACCCAAATTCGTACTCCGGCATCTTCTGGGTACTCGGCCGATACGACCGCGCGTGGGGACCAGAGCGTCCCATCTTCGGAACCATTCGATACATGAGTTCCGATAACACCCGCAAGAAGCTATGCGTTCGCGAATACCTGAAGACTTTTGTTTAAGGCGACCGGCAAGACTTGTCTTGCCCACACCAACCCGAAGTGTGAACGAGGGCGAAGTCGATCGACGACCTCGTTCACACTTCGGGTTGGCGTGTTCGGGTAAATCATTTCTTGCCGGTAGCATAAGCGGTTATTACGTCGCAATCAGGCTTTGAAACCGCCTCGAGTCATTGGCTCCCTCCGATTGCTCACGGTATTGATTCACGTGTGACGTGCTCCGTTTCATTCACTTCACCGTCAGCAGCTTGTCATCGGGGAATGTTTCCAGCTTGAGGTTTCTCCACTGGACCTCCTGCGGCTGCTTGTTCGAGTGCAACTGGAGGCCGATCGGGGCGGACTTGATCCGGTCCGGTTCCGGCTCGCGCCAGTCTGAGACCAGTTTGCCATTGAGCACGAAGCGGATGCGGTTCCCCTGCGCGAGGATTTCGTAGCTGTTCCAGTCGTGCTGCTTGCTGAGCGGTGCGGCGATCTCGTTGTTCGTGTGAATCATGTTTCGGCCGTAGAGGTCATAGAACCCGTGGCCCGACGGAAACATGACCAGATGCCCGGCATAGGTCAGCGGGTCGCCCTTGTCCGGCGCGATGCGGCCCCACATCGCGATGCCCGAGTGCATTTCGGACTCGGCCAGTTTGAAGTCGAAGGTCAGGCGGAAGTCGCTGTAACCCTTCTCGGTCAGCAGATACGTGCTGACTTTCACCTCGTCGGTGTTCTTGCCGATGATGACTCCGTCCTTGACCGACCAGAGTTTCTCGTTGCCCACCCAACCCTTGAGGTCCTTCCCGTTGAAGATCTCGACCACCTCCCGCTTCCCCTCGCGCGGCGGCACGACGGGAGCTTCTTTCTTCTCCTGAGACCAACCCGTACCAACCGACAGCAGGGCGATCAATCCGGCAACCAGAAACTTACGGTGCGATGACATGGCAGACACTCTCCGTGATTGAGGACATGAACAGCCCGATCTCACTCCGACGGACCGCTCGCGACGAACATGTCGCATGGTCAGAAGTCTTTCAGATTCTCACCTCAATCGCGAGTCAGCAGGCAGAAAGCAACGAGTATCGAGCAGATCAAATGAAAGCGGCCCGAGGTGATAGCACCTCGGGCCGCGATGGGTTGATGGGAAGGTCTTGTTTGTTTCCCGCGTGAGTAGTCCCGTCGGCCGAGCGACGGGATTACGGTACGGGGTTCGTGACGAAGGGCATCACTTGATGAAGAGCATTTCCTGGTAGGTTGGCAGCGGCCAGTGGTCGTCAGCGACGATCCCTTCGAGTTCGTCGGCGACGGCTCGGACGGCTTCCATCGCGGGCTTGACCTGCTTCGCACAGCGACCGGCCGCCTGTTGCGGGTTCGAGACGCCGTGGCCGCCGTGGCCACCTTCGTGAATCAGGTGTTCCAGCGCGGCGACGCTCTGGTTCAGCGTCTTGATCAGGCTGCTGAGCTTGGTCAGTATTGAGGCATCGAATTCAACACCCGCCGCCTTGCAGTTGGCCGCGGCGCCGGCGAGTTCGCTCTGGTAGCGGACGGCGGCCGGGTAGATCGTCGTCTTCGCAATCTCGTGCGTCAGCTTGGCTTCGACGTTCAGAGTGAGGACGTACTGCTCGAAGTAGATTTCGCGGCGGCTTTCGAGTTCGCGCGGCGTCAACACCTTGTACTTGTCCATCATCGACATGACAGCGGGATCAGTGAGATCTGGCAGCGAGTCGATCGTCTGCTTCCGGTTCGGCAGGCCGCGTTTGGCCGATTCAGTTTGCCATTCTTCGGTGTAGCCGTCGCCATTGAAGATCACTCCGCCGTGCTCGTCGATGATCGACTTGAGCAGCGCTTGCACCGCTCCGCCGAACTTGGCGGCATCACCGCAGGCGACCTTCTCCAGTTCAGTCGCACAGTAGTCGAGCGACTCGGCCATGATCGTGTTCAATGCGACGAGCGGTCCCGCCATCGACTGGCTCGAACCAACCGCGCGGAATTCAAACTTGTTGCCCGTGAAGGCGAACGGGCTGGTGCGGTTGCGGTCGCCTGCGTCCTTCGGCAATGGCGGGAGCGTATCGACGCCGACCGTCATGACACCCGCCTGCTTGCTGGTTGCGGCCGAACCGCTCTTCTTGATCTGCTCGAACACGTCGGCCAATTGGTCGCCGAGGAAGATCGAAATGATCGCGGGAGGAGCTTCGTTCGCACCGAGTCGATGATCGTTGCCCGCGTGGGCGACGACCGCTCGCAGCAGTGTCGCGTGCTTGTGGACGGCACGAATGACGGCGGCACAGAACACGAGGAACTGCATGTTCTCGTGCGGGGTCTTGCCTGGTTCGAGCAGGTTCCCTTGCGTGGCGTTGCCGAGCGACCAGTTGCAGTGCTTGCCGGAACCGTTCACGCCCGCGAACGGCTTCTCGTGCAGCAGACATTCGAGCCCGTGCTTCTGAGCCACCTTCTTCAGGATCAGCATGGTGAGCTGCTGATGATCGGCCGCCACGTTGGCGTTCTCGTAGACCGGCGCGATCTCGTACTGGCTCGGAGCCACTTCGTTGTGACGAGTCTTCACCGGGATACCGAGTTTAAACATCTCACGTTCCGCATCCAACATGCAGGCGAGTACGCGGTCGGGGATCGCACCGAAGTACTGATCGCAGAACTCTTGACCTTTCGGGGAGGGCGCACCGAACAGCGTGCGACCGGCATTGATCAGGTCGGGCCGGGCGAAGAAGAAGTTGCGGTCGATCAGGAAGTATTCCTGTTCTGCCCCGCAGGTCGAGACGACAAGCGCTGGCGACTTGTGGCCAAACAGTTTCAGGATGCGCTGAGCTTGGACATTGACCGCCTTCATCGAACGGAGCAGTGGCGTCTTCTTGTCGAGCACTTCGCCGGTCCACGAGAAGAACGCGGTCGGGATGCACAGCGTCGTGCCGTTGGCGTTTTCGAGGATGTAAGCGGGGCTCGTCACGTCCCATGCGGTGTATCCACGCGCT
This sequence comes from Schlesneria paludicola DSM 18645, assembly GCA_945862235.1. Lineage (GTDB taxonomy): Bacteria > Planctomycetota > Planctomycetia > Planctomycetales > Planctomycetaceae > Schlesneria > Schlesneria paludicola_A. The sequence goes on along the minus strand of CAMAYU010000037.1, from coordinate 3,824 downwards.
TCAAACGTGGCGCGGATGCCACCCGAGGGGAAGCTTGATGCGTCCGGTTCGCCTTGGATCAGGGCGCTGCCGCTGAATTCGGCGACCGCTCCGCCCGCTCCGTCCGGGTTGAGGAAGCTGTCGTGCTTTTCGGCGGTCAAGCCGGTAAGCGGATGAAAAACGTGAGCGTAGTGCGACGCACCCTTCTCGATGGCCCAGTCCTTCATCGCGGCGGCGACGGTGTCGGCGACATCGGCGGCAAGTGGCTCGCCCATCTCAATCGTCTTCAAGACCGACTTGTAGATGCTCTTTGGCAGACGATCCTTCATCACCTTTTGGCTGAACACATTGCAACCGAACAGTTCGCCTGCCGAAGTCTCGGCGAAGTTCAGAGGAGCCGGAGCCGACTCAAAGCTTGTGACTGCATTGATTGCATTCATCCGCGACGCACTGCCACTCATAACACAAAGCCTTCCAAAATCAGGTTGAGCGCGAAAAAAACACCACCGCTTCCCCGCGACGAGCAACCACTATGCCGAGCCGCCATTCCGTACCTGACCCCGACGCGAGGGGCGAGAATCTAACAAGACTCCTCACAAAGTTCACGGCAACCTGAGCCTGATCGCCACGGCCGAACCTTTCATGTAGTGCCGGGTTTCCGGGCGGAGGCTGCTCGCTTCGCGAGCGAGTTTGGCGACAACTTGTCCACGTTCTCCCTGGGTCGCTGTAATCACGGAAGAATGTTCGGTGGAAAAGTTCGTGGAGCGCGCCCATTCGGTCTGGTTGGCGAAGCCTTGCTGCGCGATCCTCAATCTTTTGGGCAACAACAACCAAGTGGCCGATCATTCCCGGCGTGATAACCGGAACTCCTGCCGCCACACATCAACAATGTGGCTGTTGCAGGAGGCGAGGCTTGCTTGACGGCGAGTTCGGTGGCGTTAGAATCGCCCGCCGCTCCGGCTGAGAAAACGATGAGTGACTGAACTCAAAGAATCTGGCCGGAACCAACGAGGGGTCGTAGATCAATTGGTTAGATCGCCAGCTTGTCACGCTGGAGGCTGCGGGTTCGAGTCCCGTCGATCTCGTTTGAAGAGCCTTGCTCGCAATCACTGCGGGCAAGGCTTTTTTGCTTTGATCCATATGGTTTTCGTGAGTTGCGGTTCTCGCCATTCGTTCATCGGCATCATCTGATGAGATGACAGCAAATGACACAGTTTGCCCCCGTTCGCCAACATTTGGTGCAAACGCTGGTGCAAACTTCATGACGGAATGTCTTGCGTCAGGCATCGCGTCTTGATCGTCCGTCCCCGTCGCTCGCACCATCTGGCGTTCGGTCGATGGCGAGGGATTGAGGTTGAGTGACGGGAGCGAGTCCAACGCCCCCTGAATGTCGAGCAACTTCGGGTCGGTGTAGACGTTCATCGTCAGGTTGATGTTGCTGTGACGCATTGCGGCTTGAGCCGTTCGTGGAGCAACGCCTCCCTTGGACAACAGCGTCCCGAACGAATGCCGCAGAGCGTGAACGTCGATGGTGCGGCCTCTCTCGTCGGCCTTGTCGATCCCAGCGGCGAGCAGGTCGCGGTCGAGAATCTTTCCGAGTGACTCGGGAACGGTGAACAATTGGGACTGTAGTCGCTCCCTGTCAGAAATGCGGTTTGAGTGGCCTAGCTTGAGCGTTGCCGAGCTTGGAGCGTCGGACAGCCAATCCCTCAGATCGTTTGCCAAGTCGTGACGTAGCGGAATCGTCGAGCCTTGCCGGTTCTTCTCGTCCGCCGCGTTCAACACGACGAACGGCATCGGCCCGTCGAGTTCCAGTTGCCCCACCGTCAACGATGCGAGTTCCCCTTTGCGAAGCCCGGTCAGAACGAGCGTCTTGTAAATCAACGCCCGCTCTCGCCCGAGCCGTTCCAGTTCGGCCACGAAGTCGAGATTGTCGGCGAGCCGTTCCCGTGCCCGTTTGGTGGCGGCGTGTAGGGAATCGAGTGTCAGCGGCTTGTACGTCCAGTTCGACCGCTTGCGGCGTTTGCCGGTCGCTTCGGCTTCGCTGGCATCCACGGCCAGCGTCTCTCGTCCGAACTCAGCGAGCGGTCGCAATCTTGCCACTTCCAACAGCTTCACCAGTTCGGCTTCCGTCATCGCCCGCCGTTGCCGTCGTCGATCACTCTTCTCGTCCGCCTTGGCGATGCGAGCCAGTGGATTCGAGGCGAGTCGCTCGGTTTGAACGCACCACTTGCAGAACCCCGACAGCGACTGAGAGTACGAATTGCGAGTGCGGGCGGACATGCCTTCGACTTTGCGTGCCGTCATCCAGCGTTCGACCGGCTGCAATCCAACATCGGCGAGCCGGACAAACTTGCAGTCCCTCGCCAGCCGCGTCGCCAACCGTTTCGTCTCGACAAGGTGCTTCGGAGAGACATCTTTCGCCTGCAATGTGAGCAGATACAAGCCGAAGTGATCGGCGAACGGCTCGCACAGATGATCGGCTGTCGCGGCCTCCCCCGCCGAGATGACTTCGCTTTTGACCAGTTCGGCGCGGCGTTCCAGTTTGCCGAGAACCGAACGAGCGGCATCCTCATCGCGGCATCCGGTCGAGACTTCGCAGACATATCCCGAGCCGTCCCGAAACTTGGCGAGGTAGGTTCCCACGGTGACAACGATTCGATCAGTCCCATCGTGGCCCGTCGTGACGGGGGCGGTTCTCGCCTTGCCGGTGGACGGCTTCCAACGGGCGAACCGCTTGCCATTCTTCGTGAACAACTCCGCCCCTTTGGGGATCGGCTTCGTCGCGGTTTTCTTGTAGACGGTTCCCATGTCACTTCCCCTTCCGCTTCGGAGCGGCTTTCGTTGTGGGCTTACTTGTGGCTGGCTTCACGTCCAGTTTGAAGAACGCGGCCAGCTTGTCGGCGATGTCGAGGCGTAGCGTTCGCGTTCCTCGCATGAAGTGCATCATGGATTGACGGGAGACTCCCGTTTCACGCTCCAGGGCCTTGATCGACATCCCGCTCGACTCGATGGCTGTCTTCAATGCGTCTGTGATCGGCTGTTCGTCTTGCATGGTGTATCAGATGATACACCATGTCCCGTAAACTTCAATTCAATTCTGCGTGGATGTTGTTGCGTCCAATTTGCCGGGTCGGTCAGACCGCGCCTTGGTACAGGTACTTCTGAAAGTCCGAGAACGTGTCCTTGATCCGTTCGGGTTGTCCAAGATCGGCGATGGCGTCGGAGATGGCGTTGTTGTACTTCAGCTTCAGCAGGGGGCTGAGTTTCTCCTGATTGAGTTCGCCCACGCCTTCCTTCACGTATTGAGCCAGCACGAAGTCGAGGAACGCTTGTTGTTTGCTGTCGAAGTGCGTGCTGATTTCGAGCTTGGCTCGGGTGGCCCGTTCTTCGCGGGTCAGGGGCGTCAGAGCAAACGCGACATGCGCCAGCACGTCGAAGAGGTCGCTCTTCTCGGCGTCGATGATCTTTTGCATTTCGGTCATCTGGTCGAGGCCGAAGCCCTTCTCGGCCAGTCCTTCCAGCAGCTTTGAACGTGTATCGGGAGCACTCCACAGCGACCGCAGCTCGGCTTCGTTCTGGAAGAAGTCGGGGGACCTGCCGTACAGGCTTTCCATGAATTGCTGAGCCGACATCGGCGTCCCGTCCGGGTGCCAGAAGCTCGTCGCCATCATGTGTTGGATGGTCCGTTCCTTGCCATCGGCCAGCTTGATCTTGATGCGTTTCTTGGTCGGTTTGTCGCATACGCACGGAGTCAGTCCACACGTTGAGCAGACCTTCGGCCCGCATTCGCACGGACTCTTGCCGCACTTCGCGCAGGGTGGCTTCGGCTCTTTGACGCAGAC
>CAMAYU010000036.1 GCA_945862235.1 Schlesneria paludicola DSM 18645 | reverse complement strand
TGAGTCACTTTGTGAGCGACTCAGGCCGACAACTCACTCGTCGTCATCATCGTCGTCGTCGGGTTCGCTGCTGGAATCATCGTCGTCGTCATCGTCCTTCTTGGCGACCTTCTTCTTTGGCTTGACTGGTTCGTCATCCAAATCCAGCGATCCGGAAACCACGGGAACGATCACGCCGTCTTCACCGATGATCTCTTTCAACGGCTGGATGAAGTACAACTTCTTCGACTTGAGTTTGAGCTGTTCGATCTTTTCTTCGGCGGCCGCACGCTCGTGATACGGGAATCGCCCCTCTTCTTTCATGCTGCCGCTATAGACGATCCAAATGAGCCGCTTGCGAATTTCCGGCTTCTCTTTGACCTTTCTGACACGCGGCGCGGCCGCCTTACGCGGCTTCTTTTCCTTGACCGCGGCCTCATCGAGAGCATCGGCTGCTTCGACCTGTTTTCTCATGTCCAATCGACTGGGTGATTTGCGAGCCATCGTCGTTCCTAAAAGCCCTCAGTTCCTAAAGCCCTCAATTGTCTGATACATCCGCCGCCTGCGCAGTATCCCCTGCGGCTTTTCGGCGTCTTGTGAAGGGGCGGGAGTATATCGCCGGATCGGCAGGGTCGCCAGCACGCGACGTAGGCGACAGACTTGTCGGCAGCGTCGCGATCAAGCCTTCGGTTTATGGGGTGGAGCAAACCGGATCTTCTCGACGTAACGCGCAATCTGCTTCGTCTGAGCATCGATCCGGCCTGTGCATTGAGAGATCGCCTTCGCCACGTAGCGGTATTGCGTTTCAAAGTCCGCATCAATTTCGATCTCGACATCTTTTGTCAGCGGGTTTCCGGGACGGCCGATGATCTGAAGAATTTCTCGGTTGAGCCGATCGAACGCGGCGTCATCGTTGCCGAGGTTCTTCGAGCCAAGGGTGAGTTCCGTCAGAACACCGTTGCGATCGGAATGGAGTCCCACCTTGATGTCTGTCAGATTGACATCGGCCCGCTGAACCAAGTTCGGGGCCGAGATCGGCAGGTTGAGATCAAGGTTGCCTTGGGGAGTGACGAGCTTCAGGTTGAGTACGAAGAACATCATCAGCAGGAGCGCGATGTCGAGCATCGGTGCCAGCGGGAGGTTGAATTTGTCGGGCGGCAAATGCAGTTTAAACTTCATTCCGTGAGCCTTTCGTCCATGGCCAGGCGGTCTACTTCTGTTCCACCATCGCGCGGAGCAAGAACTTCGTGAAGCCGTTTTGCTGGCACTTTTGCACGAGCTGCTGCACGAGTCCGGCGGGGACATCCGCGTCCGCGCGGATCAGCACGGTGACATCGTCAATCACTCGATTTCCATATTGCTGCTCCATCGCCCGCCGCTCCTGATCCAATTCGATTCCGAGCCGACCGACTTCCACATCGCGATCATTGAAATAGACGGTCGGAGTACTTTCGGCTTTCGAGCCATCGCGGTTTCGCTTGTAACCGAAGTTCAGCACCAACTCGTGTTCGGGCCTCACTTCCGGTGGCTTGGCCAAGCCATCCTTGGGCAACCGAGTCCGGTCTTCAGCCTTCGAGTTCTCAAAGTTGATGACGATCATGAACAGCATCAGCAACAGGAAGACGATGTCGATGATCGGAGTCATGTCCGTGTCGGGCGAATTTGCTTCAAGCGGGCGCAGTTTCATCTCGATCCCGATCTTGGATGAACTCTGTGGGACAGGCACTGTTGCCCGTCATCGGTCTGGAAAACCGACGGGCAAGAGGGCCCCGTCCTACTACTTTCAACGGACGGCTCAGGCGGCACCTGATGCACGCCGCGAAACATCACGCTTGCGGTGCGGCGGGGACTGAGGCCAACACACCGCCGCCAACAGGCTTGGTGACAATCGTCGGCTTGCCCATGCTCTGAAAGTTCTTCATGAGGTTCGTCACGACAAAACCGCATTCCATCAAAAAACGTGAGAGTCGATTTCGGAAGACCGTGTGGAAGATCATCGCCGGGATACAGACCACCAGTCCCTCAAGAGTTGTGAAAAGGGCGGTTGCAATTCCGTCGGCCAACTCCGACGGCTTCGGCGAGCTGGGAGATGTGGCAATCACTTGGAAGGCCAGAACCATGCCCTGCACCGTTCCCAACAAGCCGAGCATGGGTGCAATCCGGCCAATCAGAGCGAGATAACCGATTTTCTGCTCCATCGTCAGCGTCTCGTCGTCACCCACTTCTTGCATACCGGCTTCCGCTTCCTCGTATCCGCGTGAGAGCCGTCCCATGCCCGAAGCCAGCACCCGACCGGCAAACGAATCGCTCTCCTTGGCTGTTTCGTAAGCCCCTTGGTAGTCCTTCGCCTCCAGTCGTTGTTCAAATTGCTCGACGAATGACGGAGGCAGGTAATTCTCACGTCGCAATTGAGTGGCGAGTGACATGATCAACGCCACCATTACGAACGAAATCAGCATGATGAGGAAGCCGAAGATTCCCGACGCGCGAATCATCCATGTCACCAATGACTCTTGGGCGGGACGTTTCAAATTTGCGCCCGGCAGCAGCCCATTGCTGGCCGCTTCAGTACCGTTGTTAGCCGCTCCATCGCCAAACGGCATCGTGGTCGGATCGGGATCAGTTTGGGCAAAGCCGTTCGCGGGGAGACAGGCAACGACAGCCAAACCGACTACGAAAAACAGCAACACACACCAGCAGCGGCCAAGTCCCCGCTTAAAGCTCGATCCGATTCCGTTCATTTTGAACTCTCCTTCGTGTGAGTGGCTCCAATTTCGGTGGGCGATCTGCCGGTCGAAACATGTCTGTAGGACGGGCACTCCTGCCCGTCTTTTCTTATCAGGAATTGACGGGCAAGAGTGCCCGTCCTACGTGTTTCAACAAGCCAATCGGCCCGACGAAACCCGCACAACGGCAAGGCAGGCAGCGACCGTCGATTGGGGTGACTGCCGAGTTTGCGAGGGTTGTGCGGAATACTAGAACCTTCAACTCGTTCTTGCCAGCGCGAGGCTATTCAGCCGGAGCGGCGTTGCCCGCGAGTTTTTTGCGCCACGAACTGTTCGGGTAAAGCTGCACCAGTTTGGCTTCGGCCTCGGTGCTGCGATCGGGAAGTTGCACAGACTTCCAGACCTTGGAAAGGTTGAACAGAGCCGCCGCGTGTTGAGTCGTCTCACGCGAGAACAGGATGTCAACGTGCAGATAAGCCAGCGCTGCCTCTTTGGCGCGGCCGAGTGCCTGAAGCGAGTCACCTTGCAGGACGTAAGCTTCTGCTTGCAGCGAGGCTTCATCCGCAGGGCCTTTGTCCGTGACGGTTTCCAGAATTTTGAGAGCCTCTTCGTGCTTAGCCTGCATCACGGTGGCGCGGGCTTGGCCGAGCATGGCTTCGTACTTGCGAAGCTGATCGGCGGGTGAGTCACTCGCGCCAGCCGCAGCCGCTTCAAACTCTTTGACCGCTTCATCGAGCTTGTTCTCGGCGATCAGGATACGACCGGATGCAATCTGCGCGGCGAGTTTGTAGTCGCTCCAAGGTGCCTTCGCGAGCAGGGCAAACGTTGCCCTCGCACCGGCAGCGTCACCGGATGCCAGTTGCGCTTGCCCCAGCAGATTGACCGATTCGTAGTACCGAAAGTAGTTGGGATTCGACTTCTGAGCAGCCTGCAGCAACTGAATCGCCGCCGCCTGTTTCTCGGGATCGGACAACGCCCACTTGGCGGTCGCACGAGCAATCACGTAGGCGAACTCGGCCTTCAAATGTTCGCTCGAACCTTTGGATTCGGCTTGAGACTTGGTGTATCGCTGGATCGCCATTTCAAAGCGACCACCGTTTTCGTCGCTCGCTCCCAAACGGAGATCGCCCGACGCGCCGTCCCATTCCACCGCTGACACATCGTTGGCTTGCAGGACATCCGGGTCACCGACAGCCTTCTTCACTTTAAACTCGTTCTTGGACATGTCGGTGATCGTGCCACCGAATTTCTTGTTGTCACTCTTACGAGTCACCGTATCGATGGCGAACAAAGGTGTTGTGGTCGCGGCAGCGAGTGCCACAGTGAGAGCCAGTGAGAGAAAGCGTCGAGTCATCGTGGAGTTGCTCCGGGCTTGAGATGGCCAGTGAAGGGGAACGCGATGCGATCGCGAGTTTGAGTTGAAATCGTTTTTGATGCTGTTATACCTCGCGTGGTCTGTGATGAGACCTCTGAGCGGGGCGGCGTAATCCCAATGGTTCTTGGGCCTAAGCCCTCTTCGAAAGAACCGGGGGGCTGACGCCGCCCCGCTCGGAAACCTCTCACTTTGTGCCGCGTCAGGTGTTGCTGGGCGGAGTCGGTGGCTTGGGTTTCGGTTTTGGTGTCGCCGCCACGCCGGGCGCGGTCGGTTTCGATGCCGATTTCGTTGCAGACCCGGCTTGTCCGCCGCCGGCACTCGCCGGTCGTGGTCTTGGTTTCGGAGCATCCATCGGTGACGAGACAAACTCCGGACCAGATCGCGACTCAGGGCCTGTGCCGCCGCCGAAAGTCATCGGAGACGGCTCGCGCTCCGACACGGATTCCCAAGTGGCCTTCTTCGGCTTGGGCTTCAAGAACATCCACGCCGCCACCGCGCCTCCCAACAGCAGGATGCCGATCAACACGACGATCGTGATCGTGTCACTCGATTTCGGAGCCTCCGATTTAGCGGCCGACGTTTCTTTCTGCTTGGTTGCAGCGGGCTTCACTGGAGCGGCATCCGGCTTTTCAACTTCCGCCACGGGCGCGGCGGACTGTGAGCGAGGCAAGTCCTCCGCAGCCTTCCCCGCATCCTGTAACACATCCCGATACAAGGCATTGAATTTGGCGAACCGTTCATCCGGCATGTTTCTCGACACTGAGGCCGTGGTGACCAGTTCCGTCAGGCAGCGTTCCAATTCTTTTTGCCTGTCCTTCGGAGGCAGGTCGCGGGCGTACCGTTGTCGCGATTGCGTTCCATTGAACCGCGCGTCGAGAAACGCTTCGGCAACGGTCGGGTCCGTTTTGAAGGACTTCGATTTTTGCAGCTTGAAGCCGATCTGCCCCCAGCCCCACGCACCGATCTTGTCATTGCCGCGAATGGCGTTGAGCAGTTTCTTCGCGGAGTCCGCCTGACCGCTGGCTCCCCAGTCCTGATAGACCTCGCACGCGGCGAACTGGGCTTTGATGTCGTTCGGGCGCACCTTCAGCACTTCGCCCATCAAAAGTTCCGCTGGCTCAAACTCCTTCTTGAGTCGGTGGACTCGCACTTGTCGAATCTTCACTCCGAGCAGTTGCTCGGGTTTGGCAAAACTCGCGTCGGCAGCGGCTCGCGTCAGAATGTCGGCAAACGCGGTTCCGGCCTTTTCGTAGAATCCGATCGACTTTGCGGCATCGCTCGAAACGGTCTCACCCAGCGCGAAGTATGTTTCACCGACCCAGCTCAACGAGCCAAACGACTGGCCTTCCTTGCGGCTGGCCATGTCATTGAGAAACGTTTCAAACGATCCCATCAGGTTGTTGTAACGGTCGGTCTCGCCATTGTTGCGGAGCCGTTCGAGTTCATCCTTGAGCAACCGGCCGAGTCCTACATACAGCTCGGTGACATCGGAGCCTGCGTCCGTCCCATCCGCCGCGACGATCCCTTCCAGCGTCCGCATGACCTCGCGGCCCTTGTCCAAGTTGCTGCTGCCGATGTAGGCCCGCAGTAGGAGCTTGAACGTTTCCACGGCGAACTTGCGGCTTGTGACCCCCTTATCGGGACGCTTCGATTCATCGGCAACCGACACCGCTTTGACGACCGAATGCGGATCATCCAGCAGCAGCTTGATGGCCTCGGCATCCTTTCCCTGACTAATGATGATCTGTGCGAGCGACATCTTGGCGGAGATCAACTCGGGCGGCGCGGCCCCTTCCTTGGGAAGGCTCGCCGTCAGCTTGTCGATCCCGTTGCGCAGGTGCTGTTCTGCCAGTTTGAGCCATTCGCCGAGTTGTTCGACGGACGGCTTGTCCGCCCCTGGACTCCGGCCCGCGCTGTAATAGGCCGTCAGGTACGCTTGCCCGGCCGCCGTCTGTGCCTTGGGATAGCCGGGGTCGGAATCGGGCACCTTGCCAAACCACGCAGCCGCTTCGGCGGGCTTCTTAGCGTCACCGTAAATTCGTCCCAGAGTCATCCGCGCATCGTTGGCTTTTTCACTCGCAGGCCAACGATCAGTGATCATGTTGCAGGCGCGGATGATCATCCGAATGTCTTCCGCCTTTTGGTTGAGCGGTGCCTTGTTGTCGTTGTACGCCTTGACGAATGCGGCCATCGCCATGAATGCCGCATCCAGTCCCACGGTCCCGTTGTCCTTGTCCGCCGTGCGCGCGACATACTGGGCGAGTACCGCCGCCTCGTAGTTTTTGTCCTGCCAATAGTTCACATAGGCGTACCACAGGCGTGCTTCTGACAGGCTCTTGGGGTCATCTCTCTTCGTGGCCAAACCCAGAGCCAAATCGAAGTTCTTGGCGGCGTCACTGATCTCGTTGCGACGGTCCTGCTCCAGCTTGGCGATCTCGTCTGCAGGTCGCTTGGTCCGCTTGCCCCCTTCGATTTCCTTGGCGATTTCCAATGCCGCCTTGAAGGACTGACCAGCCAGGCCGAACGCGGTGTCGAAGTCCTTCGGCACCTGCTCTTTCCCACCCAGCTTGACCTGCAACCGCTGGATCATGGCGAGCGACGAGTCCTTGAACTCGCCGGGATACTTGTTGATCTGCGTGGCGAGCGTCCTCGCTTGCCGCCAGCCTCGCTCGGCATCGGCCTTCACATCGCGAGCTGCTTTGTCGCCGAGCGCCTCGTGAGCCTTGGCCTGTTCCCACTGAATGCCCAGCCCCGTCTCGGTGCGAGCCTCGGCCTGGTTTTTCTTCAACCATTCCTCGGCCAAGTCGGCGGCGAGTTGATTGTCGTTGCGATCCTTGCTGTTCAGGCAGATCAGCTTGAAGTACAGCGTCTGCGCTTTGAGTCGCGACAGCGGACCTTCGTTGCCGGGGTGATCGAGCAACTCGTTGTAGATGCCCATCGCCTTCTGAAGATCGTTCTGCTCTTCATAGCACTTCCCTTGCCAAGCTCGGGCGAACAAGCCGCCCACTTGGCTGCGGTACTTCTGGTGCATCGTCTCGAATTCACCGGCTGCTTTGTCGAGCAGTTGCTTGAATTCCATTGAGCCTTGGTCGTGAGATTGGGCCTCGTGGTAAGTACACATCCCGAGGTTCAGCATCGCGGTGATCATGTTCACTTCGACCTTGGCCCGGTCGGCGGCTAGGGCGCGATCCTTCTGATCGTCGATGAAGCTCGGAAACTTTTTGAATGCGGCCGCGTGCTGATCGTAAGCCGTCTGAAAGACGAGTCGTGCCTTGGCGATCACCTCGCGCGCCTTGCCCTGAATCTCCCGCTTGGCTCCCTGATTGGCGGGCGACCGCGATTGCAGAATCTCGACCTGTCCCATGCCAAGCAAAATCTGAGCGCGATCCGAATTCGCGTCACCTGCACTCGCGTGATTTGGGCTGTCTTTGACGAACTGCTCGAGAAATGCCAGCGCCTGAACGAGCTGCTCAGTCTGCTTCTCGGGAGTCCGCGCCCGCTTGGAGCCATCGAGCAGAATCATCGCCTTCTGATACGGAATGACCTGCTTGATCTCAGCCGGAAGATTCGACCGCGTCGCGATTTGATCGAGATACAGAATCGCATAGTCGTAGTACTGCTGGTCTCGCAGACCCTGCACGAACTCAAGGTACGGTTCCTCTGCTTGGACCTGCCGCGCAGGAACAAATGCCAGCGGGACGAGCCACGCCAGCAGAACAGCACAGCGCGACAACCGGGCAATCAGCGGTTGCTTTCCCATCGGAAGTTTTCCAGAGGACTATCGGCTTTGAGCCGAGGGGCTACCAACAATCGCGACCAACTCACGCCGGGAGCCAATGGAGATGGGGAGTCGTTCAAGTCCTGCTCCCTCAGCTAACGACGTGGGCGGAGAATAAACCGCGCCCGCGATCCGTTGGCAAGCAACGTCCCGTGAATTGAATTCGGTTGAGTGTTCTCGCAACCATTCTCGCTGGAATGAGGCCGCTGTATTCTGGTCCGCGTTCTGCCGCTGACTCGTACACGGAATGAGCCACAGATGACTCACGCGCGACTTGCCTCATGCCCCGGTCTGCTTGCGATGCCCACGTCACGTCGCGCGATGTTGCAGGCGTCGGCGAATGGCTTTGGAATGCTGGCACTTCAAGGATTGTTCGCACGTTCTGCGCGCGCCGCTGCACCCAACGATGATACGGTCGTGAGCCGTGTTGCCGTTGAGGCGACTCCTCCGCGACCGCACTTCGCACCCAAGGTTCGCAACGTCATCTTCTGCTTCATGGACGGCGGGGTCTCGCACGTCGATTCGTTCGATCCGAAGCCCACGCTGGCGGAAGTCGATGGGCAGGCATTCAACGGCTCTAAAAATCCGACCGCCAATGCGAACCGCAAGTGGTTGCAAAGTCCGTGGACGTTTCGCCAACACGGCCAGAGTGGAATGCCGGTGAGCAGCCTCTTCCCGCACATCGCCGAGTGCGCTGATGATCTCGCCGTGATCCGCTCGATGAAGGCCGATCTGCCGCTCCATTCGACCGGCGTGTTGCGACTCCACACCGGATCGAACATCGCGGGGAGGCCGAGTCTCGGTGCGTGGACGACGTACGGCTTGGGCAACGAGAGCCAGAACCTTCCCGGTTTCGTGGTGCTCAGCTTTGGAGTCGTTCCGTGCGGGGGGCTCGAAAACTTTTCGAGCGGCTTCCTTCCCGCGAGCCATCAAGCGACGTTCTTTCGCGTCGAGGGGCAGCCGATCGAGAACATCGTCTCGGCCGACAAGAACGCGCGCGTACAACGCACAAAACTCGACTGGCTCCGTGGTCAAGATGCGGCGTTCTCAAAGTCACTCGGTGGCGACGACGCCGTCGAGTCGGCCATTCGCAACTACGAGATGGCCTACCGGATGCAGTCGCTCGTCCCCGATGTCCTCGCGCTCAATCAAGAGACCGCCGCGACGCAATCGCAGTACGGCATCGACTCGAAGGTTCCCTCGCAACGGCTTTACGGAATGCAGTGCCTTCGCGCGCGGCGGCTGCTCGAAGCGGGAGTCCGGTTCGTCGAGATCACCTGTCCGCCGGGAGCCTCCAACGGCACATGGGATCAGCATGGTGCCCTCAAACAGGGACACGAGAAGAACGCCCTCGACACCGATCAATCCATTGCCGCGTTGATTCGCGACCTCAAGCAGCGCGGGCTGTTCGAGGAAACGCTGATCGTCTGGGCGGGCGAGTTCGGCCGAACGCCCCACTCCACCGGTCGCGATGGCCGCGATCATCACCCCGAAGGCTTCTCCGTTTGGTTGGCGGGGGGCGGCGTGAAGGGAGGCACCATCTACGGCGCGACCGATGAACTCGGAATGCACGCGGTCGAGAACATCTGCACGATGCACGACCTCCACGCCACGATCCTGCACCTGCTGGGCCTCGACCACGAACGCCTCACGTTCCGCTCGGGTGGCCGAGATCACCGCCTGACCGACGTACATGGATATGTCGTACGAGAAATACTTACATGAGGTCGATGCGGCTCACGTCCATCCTACGCAGCTGGCAACACGATGCTGAAGCGGGTGCCGCGACCGATCTCGCTCTCGCACAGGATCGTTCCGCCGTGAGCTTCAACGATCTTGCGAACGGTCGGCAGGCCGAGGCCGCTGCCGTCGGGTTTCGTCGAGAAGAACGTGTCGAACATGCGGGCTTGTGTCTCTGCACTCATCCCTTGCCCATTGTCGATGATGTCCAACATGACCGAGCTGTCGCGACCATACGTTTGCAGTTCGAGGACGCCGCCATTCGGCATCGCCTGTAGCGCGTTGCGACTCAGGTTCATCAAGACCTGTCGCCAGAGCTGAGCATCGAGTTGTACCGCCGGCAAATTGGCGGCGAGATGCGGGCTGATGTCGATCCCGCGTTCGGCCGCTTGGGGCGTGAAGAACTCGATGAATTCGTGAACAGTCGCGTTCAAGTCCGACTTGCGTGGCACGAGCGAACCGACGCGGGCAAACTGGAGGAAGTCGCTCAGAATGCGATCAAGATGCTGGCACTGCTGTTTCACCACAGACAGCTTCTGAAGAATGCGCCGTTCTCGGGGCGAGTCCCCCTCGACCAAGTCTTCGCTCAAGAGCTCGAGGTTCAGGCCAATGGTCGAGAGCGGATTGCGAATCTCATGCGCGAGTCCCCCTGCCAACGACGCGATCTCGGCATAGTTCGATTGCAGCCGCCGATGATCGCGGGCGAGATTGTCCGAGTCGGCCGGTCGTTCTTCGATCATCACCACGCTCCCGTGTCAGCCTGATTCGCCAGTGATACTTCACGCGGTCAGTGATGAAACATCTGAGCGGGGCGGCGTAAGCCCCCCGGCTCTTGGACGTAAGCCCGCTTGGGAAGAACCCGGGGCATACGCCGCCCCGCTCGGAGATGTCTCACTTTGTGCCGCGTGAAGAAGTAGAAAACGGCAACCACTGGCCCGTTGCGAAAGTAGCCCGGCATCAGTGATGCCGGGCTACAGATCATTTCAATTCTGAACTTCAGTGAGTCCTCGTGTGACACCACGCGGGGATCGCCTAGGTCGAGTCACTACTGAGCCGCAGGCTGCTCGCCACCATTGTCTCCGCCCTGAGCCTGCTCCTGTTCGATGAGCATGGCTTTGCGAGACAGCTTGACGCGGCCTTGGTCATCGATCGCGATGACCTTGACTTGCAGCTTGTCACCGACGCGGCAGACTTCATCGACCGACTTCACGAAGCCGATCGCGAGTTCGCTGACGTGGCAGAGACCGTCTTTGCCGGGAGCGATTTCGATGAAGGCCCCGAAGTCTTTGACCGAGCTGACCGTGCCGTTGTAGACGCGGCCGACCTTGATCTCTTCGGTCATCGCTTCGATGCGAGCGAGTGCGTCTTCGGCACCTTCGCTCTTGTCGCAGGCGATCGTCACCGTGCCGTCGTCGTTGATGTCGATCGTCGCGCCGGTCTCTTCTTGGATGGCACGGATCGTCTTACCACCAGGACCGATCAACAGGCCGATCTTGGAAGGATCGATCTTGGTCCGCAGCAGGCGTGGGGCATTGACCGAAATCTCGCCGCGTGGCCGACGAATCACGGAGAGCATCGTCTTGAGCAACT
Source organism: Schlesneria paludicola DSM 18645 (assembly GCA_945862235.1). GTDB lineage: Bacteria > Planctomycetota > Planctomycetia > Planctomycetales > Planctomycetaceae > Schlesneria > Schlesneria paludicola_A. The sequence continues at coordinate 27,504 of CAMAYU010000036.1, read as the reverse complement.
CGATGCGCGCTTTGCGGGCTTCTTCGAGCGTCTTGCGAATGATCTCTTCGTTGATCCCGGCGATCTTCAGATCGAGCTGAATGCCGGTAACACCCTTCTGGGTCCCGGCCACCTTGAAGTCCATGTCGCCGAAATGGTCTTCGTCGCCCATGATGTCGGTCAGCAATTCAAACCGATTGCCTTCTTTGACGAGGCCGATCGAGATCCCGGCGACCGGCTGCGTGATCGGCACGCCCGCGTCCATCAGCGCGAGGGTCGCGCTGCACACCGAGGCCATCGAACTGCTGCCGTTCGATTCCATGATGTCGGAGATCACGCGAATCGTGTACGGGAACTTTTCTCCCGCAGGAATGACCGATTGGACCGACCGTTCGGCCAACGCCCCGTGGCCGATCTCGCGACGGCCCGGCCCGCGAATCGGGCGGCATTCGCCGACCGAGTAGGACGGGAAGTAGTAGTCGAGCATGAACGTCTTCTGGACTTCTTCGAACAACCCATCGACGCGTTGTGCGTCGCGAGTGGTTCCGAGCGTGATCGTGGCAAGCGACTGCGTTTCGCCACGGGTGAACACGGCGGAACCGTGGACTCGCGGGAGCATGCCGACATCGCACGAGACCGCTCGCAAATCGCCGAGCGTTCGGCCATCGAGACGCAGCTTCTTATCGAGGATCAGATCGCGAACCACGCGCGATTCGAGATTGCCGAACGCGGCAGAGAACTGTTCCTTGCTGCAACCGCACGAGGTCTTGTCGGCTCCGTTCGGGAAGAACTCTTCGAGAAGAGCGGCCTTCAATTCCTTGGCTGCTCCCCGACGTTCCTTCTTTGCGCCAGCAACCTTCGCTTCTTGCAATCGGGCATAAGCCTTTTCGCGGAGCGGGGCGTCGAGCGGGTTTTTGACGGGCTCGGCTGCAACGAACTTCGGCTTGCCCACTTTTTGGATAAGCTCTTCCTGCAACGCACACAGTTCGACGACGGCTCGGTGTGCGAACATGATCGCGTCGGCCATTTGCTCTTCAGGGAGCTGATGCCCGAAACCTTCGATCATTAACACCGAGGTCTTGCTACCGGCGACGACCAGATCGAGCTTGCTGGTTTCCAACTCAACTCGAGTCGGCATCAGAATGAATTTTTCGTCGATCATGCCGACGCGAACCGCTGCGATCGGGCCTTGAAATGGAACTGGGGCCAGGCTGAGGGCAGCACTCGCCCCGATGATCGACAGGACATCGGGATCGTTCACGCCATCCGAGGCGAGTACGTTCGACATCACTTGGACTTCTTCGATGTAGCCTTCTGGAAACAGCGGACGAATCGGTCGGTCGGTCAGGCGGCTGGTGAGAATTTCTTTCATCGTCGGCCGGCCCTCACGCTTGAGGAACCCGCCCGGGAACTTGCCTGCTGCCGCGACGCGCTCGCGGTAATCGCAAGTCAGCGGAAAGAAGTCGGTCCCCGGACGCGATGGTCCGTTTTGAGCGGCCACAAACACCACTGTGTCTGCAAATCGGACCAGCACCGCACCGGCGGCTTGCTTCGCCATTTCGCCTGTGGTCAGGCTGAGTGTTCTTCCGGCAAATTCGCGTTCGACAGTAACTTTCATCTGTGATTTCCTGCAAAGAATGGGGGAGGGCCGCACGCAACAATGACGGCAGCCACCAACCGAAGTCGGCCTCAACGAGCCAATACATTCGGTACGGGAGAGTGAAAACAGTGAGATCGCGACAACGGCGGAGTTCGCGACGATGGCGATAAGCTCGTCGCCGCAGACGAGCCGCCGACCGTAGGCCAGCGGCTGCGAACCGCTGGCCGCAGATTACTTCCGCAATCCCAAGCGGGAGATGATTTCCGTGTACCGCGAACGTTCGGTCGCTTCGAGGTACTTCAGCAGACGACGGCGGCGACTGACCAGCATGAGCAATCCACGGCGACCAGCATGATCCTTGACGTGACCTTTCAGGTGCTCCGTCAGCTCGGCGATCCGCGACGAATAGACTGCAATTTGGACTTCAGGCGACCCGGTATCGTTTTCTGCACGACGATACTCCTGAATGACTTGGATCTTTTTCTCTTTCGTAATCGACATCTTGGCTTTCCTACCTGCGACTTCGGTTGGCAGGCGATCCGCGACCAGTGCAGCCAATCTGCAACCGACCAACAGGAGTTGTCGCTCAGCCAATGCTCGGCTCCGCAAACAACTCAGATCGCCACCCACACCTTGCGTGACACATTCTACGACGGGCGAGAGTGTAGCGTTCGAGAGCAAAGTTTCAACGGAAGCTAAGTCACGCTTGAATGGCCTCAAAGACGTCTGTCACACGATTTACAGCACGCTCGCGCGCGGGCACACTACGCGCGTGTCGCCTGCCCCTGTTTCTTGTCCCAAGCTCCTGAAGAACAAGGTTTCCCGATGAAGCACCTGCTGACCTGTTTGATGTTTGCCACGCTCGCCTGCGCCGGTTCGATCCAAGCCGCCGAGCCTGACAAGGATGGATTCGTTCAATTGTTCGACGGCAAGTCGTTCGATGGCTGGAAGATCAACGAGGCCAAAGAGAGTTGGAAAATTGCCGACGGAGCCATCGTGGCCAACGGGCAACGCAGTCACCTCTTTTACGTCGGCGACGACAAGCCGTTCGTCAACTTTGAACTGCGAGTCGATGTGAAAACGGAAACGGAAGCCAACGGCGGCATCTACTTCCACACGCAGTTTCAGAACGAAGGTTGGCCCAAGTACGGCTTTGAGGCACAGGTCAACAACAGTCCTGTCGGCAAGAAGGATCCCAAGAAGACCGGTAGCCTGTATGCCGTAAAAGATGTGCTCGAGCTGCACGTCAAAGACAACGAGTGGTACACCGAGACCGTGACCGTGAAAGGCAAGCACGTCACGATCAAGATCAACGACCAAGTCGTCACCGACTACACTGAGCCGGACGACAAGAAGGCGGGCGACGACTTCACCCGCAAAATCGACAAAGGGACGTTCGCGCTGCAGGCTCACGATCCGGGCAGCACGGTCCACTTCAAGAACATCCGCGTGAAGCGGCTCGACTGAGGTTTGAATCGTTCGACGATTTGACCAGTTTTCACGGCGAATCGAGCGGTCCGACATCCTTGTGATGCCGGGCCGCTCGGCCTTTTATGGCGACCAAAAAGGCCGAAAATTTGACTCACCTTGCACGGCCTGTTGACTGCCAGTAGCCTCACGCAACGGGATCAGCCGATGCAAATGGCTGGCCAGTCAAGGAGAGTCTGTCATGGAACACCGCTCGTTCATTCATCCTCGTGTCTCGCGCCGCACGGCTCTCCAAGTGGGGAGCGTGGGCTTGCTGGGCCTCGGGTCGAATCATGTGGCCGCATTGCGCGAGGCCGCGGCTGCACCGGTGGCTTCCGCTTCGCCTCGGTCGGTGATTTACATCTTTCTCTCGGGTGGATTGTCTCAGCACGATAGCTTCGATCCGAAGCCGCTGGCTCCCGACAATATTCGCGGTGAGTTCCATTCCATCGCGACGAAAACGCCGGGCCTCGACATTTGCGAGCATCTGCCGAAGCTCGCTCAACGCAGTCACCTGTGGTCGTTGGTGCGTTCGCTCACGCACCCCACGAACGATCATTCGCTGGGCCATCACATCATGCTGACGGGGCGAACCGAAACTCCACCCGCCTTCAATCCCTCTGTCCCACGGCCTCAAGACTGGCCAGCAATCGCGGCCGTGGTGGGAGGTGTCACCAAGCCTCGCAACAACTTGCCGCCGGCAGCAGTACTCCCCGAGCAGTTGATTCATAACTCGCGGCGGGTTCTTCCCGGGCAGTTTGGTGGGATCATGGGAAGCCATCGCGACCCTTGGTTCATTGAGGCGTCCGCGTTCAGCTCGAAGAGTTACGGAGCACACCCCGAGTACGAGTTCGATCATCAAGATCGACCGAACACGCCTCAGCGGATGCTGTTTCAAGCTCCGAATCTCTCGCTTCCTGAAGGGTTCTCGCGTGGGAGGCTTGGCAACCGCATGGAGTTGCTGAGCCACATCGATCGCCAGCGGGCAGACCTCGAACAATTTGCTCGCGTCGAGTCGTTCGACCGTTATCGTGAGGGAGCGATTTCGTTGCTCACGGACAGCCACGTACGTGACGCGATTGATGTCGCGGCGGCTCCTGACGCAGTGCAAGCACGCTACGGCAAGAACTCGTTTGGCTGGTCGTTGCTCATGGCACGCCGTCTGGTCGAAGCGGGTGTGAACATGGTCCAGGTGAATCTTGGCAACAACGAAACGTGGGACACGCACGGCGAAGCGTTCCCGCATTTGAAGGACCAGCTCTTCCCGCCAACCGACCGCGCCTTGTCTGCTCTGCTCGACGATCTCCACGACAGCGGCTTGCTCGATTCCACATTGATCGTGATGGCGGGTGAATTCGGGCGGACGCCAAAAGTTTCGCATCTGCCTCAGCACTACAAGTTGCCAGGTCGCGACCACTGGGGCGCAGTCCAGACCGTGTGGCTGGCCGGTGGCGGAGTCCAAGGGGGCCGAGTCATCGGTTCGTCCGACAAGCTGGGTGCCTTCCCCGCCGCAGACCCACAAACGCCCGAGAACTTCGCCGCGACCATCTATTCCTCGCTCGGCCTCCCCGAGACAGTGGCTTGGCATGACGACCTCGGCCGCCCACATCACGTCTACCACGGCGAACCGATTCGCGGGCTGACGTGAGCTCCCACCACGTTCTTGCCCTGCACTGGCGCGTTGCCTATACACCCCGCGCGTTTAAGCGAGGCCGTTCTGGCGACGCGAGGCACAGATCGGGAATGCCAGTACTGATTGACCTGTCGGCAGGAGTTCATCGGGATGTGGGAGTCATTGCGGGCGTGGCTGGGCGGAGACGACAACGCTCGCGGCGCGCTGGTTGAGAATTTGACTCGACTCGGTTTTCGAGACGGTGGCGTGGCGCACAGGCTGCGCGGGTTGACGGATCAGTCGCTCACAACGGAGATGGCCTTCGGAAGTCTTCGCAAGTTGCTCGGGTTGCTGTCGGAGGTGCCCGATCCGGATGCGGGGCTGATTGACTTCGAGAGGTTCGTGCAAGGGGCCGGTGACCGCGTCGAGTTGTTTCAGTTTCTCGACGGGAACCCGCGGGCGATTGAAATACTGGTCCGGCTGTTCGCGACCAGCCGCTATCTAACGGAAACCGTGCTGCGCAACCCGGAGTCGTTGCATGAGCTGACTCGCCATCGGCGTCTCGCCGAAATGCGCAGTCGCGAGGAGTTTCTGAACGACGCGCTCACACACGTCGCAGCGGCTCCGGACTTCAACGCACGGATGGACGCCTTGCGGCGATACCAGCGGTGGGAGCTGTTGCGCATCGGCGCGTGCGATGCCTTCGGGCTGATCGACCTGCGAGCCGCAACCGTGCAGCTCAGTTTGCTCGCCGACAGCTTGGTTCAGGCGTGCCTCACGCTGGTCGGTCATGAGCTGATGTTGCACTCGACGAATCTCACCGTGCTGGCGTTGGGCAAGCTGGGCGGTGAGGAGCTCAATTACAGTTCGGACATTGACCTGGTGTTCCTTACCGATCGGAGTCCGACCGAGGCATTGCCGCTCGCGCAGCGGTTGGTCAAGAGTTTGCAGGACACAACTGGCGAGGGCTTTCTCTATCGCGTGGACGTTCGACTGCGACCGTGGGGACGGTCGGGAGAACTGGTGACGACGATCCCATCGTACTTGGAGTACCTGAAGTCTCACGCCGAGATGTGGGAGAAGCAGGCGTTACTGAAGGCACGCGTCATCGCGGGGCCGAAGGGCTTGGGACGCGAGCTGTTGCGTCGTGCCGAGCCTTACATTTTCGGCGCGGCTCCCGGTGACGTGGTCGCGGCGGTGAGGCAAGCCAAGGGGCGGATTGAGGCGGACCTGCGTCGTCGCGGGCGCGAGTGGGGCGAGGTGAAGCTCGGCAGCGGCTCGATCCGCGATATCGAGTTTCTCGTGCAAGCGCTGCAATTGGTACATGGTGCCGAGCATCGTCACGTCCGCTCGTCCAACACATTGAATGGTCTTGTGCGGCTGACTGACGCGGGCGTGTTACACGCCGACGAGTACCGCCGACTGACCGACGGCTACGTCTTCTTGAGGACCATCGAGCACTCGCTGCAACTGATGAACAACCGGCAAGAGCACTCGCTACCGACGGACGCAATCGAACTGACCGCACTGGCTCGTCGGCTCGACTTCGGCACGTCGGAGCTCTTGCTGGCTCACTTCGACAGTCATCGCAAGTCGATTCGATCAATTTTCGATAAGTACCTCGCGCACGATCGAGTCTTGGTGGAGCCACTCAGCTCGCCGCCCATTCCGGATCGGGAACGGGAACGCGAGCAATTGCGGCGGGAGCGTGACCGTGTTCCGCAACCTCCGCTCGAAACTTATGCGTCCGTCTTCAACGCCGACGAACAACAGCGGCACTCCGCACTGTTGGCCGAGCTGAACGCCGAACGTCCTGTGAGGGTCGTCGGGGAACGAGATGCCGGTGATTGCGATCAGCCACGCGGTGAGAGTTCATCGCCGCCGCCGAATCGTTGGCGTGTGACCGTCGTTGGGCACGATTGCCCCGGTGAGTTGTCGATGATCTGCGGTCTGCTGTTCGCCAACGGCTTTAACATCATCAAGGGGTTCGTTTCGACGGAGACTCGCTCACGAGCCGAAAGCCTGCGCGAGCGTCTGCCGCACCGCTTCGTCGATGTGTTTGAGGTGCAGTCGTCTGTGAACGAAATGTCGCCCGAGGTTTGGTCGCACTACGAACGAGATCTGACAGAATTGGTCTGCTTGGCTCAGGAAGGTCGCGTGGACGAGGCTCAGGGGCGGCTGGCCAAGCGTGTGGCCGACGCTCTGGAAGTCGCCGCCGACTCTGCGACGAAGCCCGCTCCGCTAGAAGCCCGCTTCGATAACGAGGCTCATGCGAGCGCGACCGTGCTACACATTCGGGGTGACGACACGCTGGGCTTTCTCTACGAATTGTCGAACGCGCTGACGCTGAGCGGCGTGAGCATTGAACAGGTGATGATCCGCGCGGAGAGCCATCGCGCCTACGACACGCTGCTTGTCACTGATGCCCAGTCGGGTGACAAGATTCTCGATGCGGCCCGGCTGCAAGAGTTGCAAGCGGCGGTGGTCCTCATCAAACATTTCACGCACCTGCTGCCTGCGGCTCCGAATCCTCAAGCCGCGCTGCTTCACTTTCGCAGTTTCCTGCGTGATCTGTTCCAGCGGCCCGATTGGGTCGATCAGTTGTCGTCGCTCGAACGGCCCGAAGTCATGGCCGCACTCGCACAATTGCTCGGCGTGAGCGACTTCCTGTGGGAGGACTTCCTGCGGCTTCAATACGCCAACCTGTTTCCGGTCCTGCACGACATCGCGGGTTTGCAGCAGTCACGTTCCCAGCCACAACTCGCCGACGCCCTCGACCGAGAGTTGAGCGGCACGACGACGGCGGACGAACGCCGGACGCGATTGAACGAGTTCAAGGATCGCGAACTCTTTCGGATCGACATGCGGCACATCTTGGGACACAGCGGTGGTGTCGATGAATTCGGTCGCGAGATGACCGATCTGGCCGAAGTTGTGGTCGCGGCGGCGGTCGAGTTCTGCCACGCAGAACTGGCCGAACGATTTGGCTCGCCTGCGACCGACGACGGCAGCGAGTGCCGCCTCTCTGTGAACGCGCTGGGTAAATGCGGTGGCCGCGAGCTTGGGTTTGCGTCGGACATCGAACTGCTGTTTGTCTACGACTCAGATGGAATGACGCGGCCTCATCCCACACCAACCCGCAGCGTGAGCGAGGGCGTGTCTCAAGAATCGAGCATCACGAGTTCTCCCTCGCTGACGCTGCGGGCTGGTGAAAAGATCGCAGCGCGCACGAATTCTCCGCGTGAGCAGATCGACAACGCCAGCTTCTACTCGCGGCTTGTCGAAAGCGTCAGCCATGCGATTCACGCACGCAGTGAAGGGATTTTTCGGATCGACCTGCGGATGCGGCCCTATGGTCGCGCGGGCAGCTTGGCCGTGTCGCTCGATGCGTTCCGCAGTTACTTCCAACAGGACGGACCCGCGTGGCCTTATGAACGGCAGGCACTCGTTAAACTGCGGCCCATCGCCGGAGATGAAGGACTCGGCATCCAACTGAAGGCCCTGCGCGACGAATTGGTTTACACGAGTCGGCCGGTCGATTTCGGAGCGATCCGTGCGATGCGCGAGCGTCAGTTGCGATCGCTCGTCGGTGCGACGGAGTTCCACGCGAAGCTCAGTCCCGGCGGATTGGTCGATCTCGAATACCTCGTGCAGGCCCTGCAACTCGATCGCGGTGCGGAGCATTCCGAATTGAGAACGCCCAACACGCACGAGGCTCTCGATGCGCTGCGGCAAGTCGGCGCGCTGACCATCGTCGATCACGAGCGACTCTGTGCGGCTTACCATTTCCTGCGCCGACTGATTGACGCACTCCGGATGGTTCGTGGCGAGGCACGTGATCTCACGGTTCCACCTGCCGCTTCCGCTGACTTCGAATCGTTGGCCCGCCGCCTTGGCGTTGGCCCGCAAACTCAACGCCTTCGCGATGACCTGACCCTGCACACACAGGCCGTTACCGATCTGGTGCGTGCGTACTCAACAGACCTCGATTCCGATTCTTGAGAACATCGCGTGTCGTGTTCAAGAGGCGTTAAGCGTCGCTTGCGATTCACTTCGCGCGGCCTATAATCCGACGCCGCTTTCAACCTTTTTGAGCCGTGAACGCACGACATCGTCGTTCTTGAACGACTGTGCGGCGCAGCTTGTTCGGTTGATCCTTTCCGGCCTTCATGAACTTTTCTGTGAGCCAACCATGGCGTGGTTGTGGGGTTTTGGAGAGTGGTGCCGCAACATTTGGGTCGCGGTCTCCACATTACTCAGCGGCATGTGGGTCACGGCCCGCACGATGCTGATGACCTATCGCCGGAAAACGTTCACTGAGGTGTACGAATACCCCGAGGTGCCGGTTCCCGTGAAAGCCCGCTATCGCGGCTTCCACCGCTTCGATCTGACAACTTGCATCGGTTGCGAGAAGTGCGCGGTCGCGTGTCCCGTCGATTGCATCTACATTGAGAAATCGAAAAGCCCGGTCGGCAAGGGCTTCCGCGTGGATGGCTTCACGATCGACTACACGAAGTGCATGTTCTGCGCGTTGTGCGTCGAGCCGTGCCCCGTGGACTGCATCTTCATGGGGTCCAACCATGACCTCAGTTGCTTCAGTCGCGATGGCTGCATCGTGGACTACGCCAAGCTGCCGCTTGAAGTGGCGTGGGGGCAGGCCACTCTGAACCCAACCGCCGTCGCCGAATCCAAAGTGCTCTACGAACCAGTTTGGGTGAAGGGTGAGCCAAGTCCTTTCCAATTCGCTCCTCAAGAGCAGTGACGAAGTTCACTTTCACGCGTTCCGAGATCAGCGGTCTTGAAGTGACAGCGAAAGGTCTTACTTGATGAGTGCCAAACTGGCGTCGCGACCGATGTTTTCCGTGGCATCCGCCAATCGTATGTTGCCACTGGTCCGCATGATCGTCAGTGACATCGTGGAGCTGTTTCGTGATGTTCGTGATCGCGAAGAAAGACTGAGCGGCTTGCGAAAGGGAGATGCCCGCAACATTCAACGTGGCGATCTCTACGACGAAGAGGTCGAACAGATCCGGTTGGACCTCGAAAAAGATGTTGAGAGATTGCAAGGCTTCGTCGATGAGTTGCTCGAGTTGGGCGTGGAGTTCAAAGACCCGGTGATCGGTTTGATCGACTTCCCCTCGATGATGGACGGCCAAGAAGTCTACCTGTGCTGGAAACTCGGTGAGCCAACCATCACGCATTGGCACACACGTGATGCGGGCTTCTCCGGCCGACAAGAGTTGAAGCTGACTGATACGGAAGCAAACTGACCTCCCGAATGGAACAGAAGCGAGACAGAAGCCAATGACGGACATCGTCGGACATTTTTTGCTGTTTACCGTGGTGGCGATCGGTTTCCTGCTCGCTCCGTTGCTGCTGGGGAAGTTGCTCCGCCCCAAAGCTCCCTCACCCGAGAAGGACGCTACTTACGAGTGTGGTGAGCCAACTATCGGCAGCAGCTACATTCAATTCGATCTGCGGTTCTATGTGGTTGCCTTGCTGTTCATCATCTTCGATGTCGAAGTGGTGTTTTTCTTTCCGTGGGCCGCGGTCTACGGAAACGTGATGCAACTGACGGACTCCGGTCTCGATTTATCTCAACGCATCCAGCTCAGTGAGCAGCTCCTCACGCTCCCCGCAGGTAGCCTCAGCCTCACGCCCGAGATGGCGATCACGCGCGACGCTGCGTTAACGCTCGGCTGGACAGCCGTCGTCGATGTCCTCGCGTTCTTCGGTGTGCTGCTCGTCGGTTTTGCCTACGTTTGGAAACGGGGCGATCTCGACTGGGTCCGCGCTGTCGCGGAACAAGCCAAGTTGTCCTCCGCCGCGTCGAGTGCCTCCGATCAAGGGATGCGCAAGACAACCCCTCAAACAGCCAGCTAGCAGCCTGTTGAACAACGTAGGGTGAGCCTCTGGCTTGCCCGCTTTTCAACCGCATTTACGGGCAAGCGAGCCGCTTACCCTACGTTTGTTAGGCCACACTCAATTGCCCTGCCGGACTGGCTCCGATGGAGTCAGGTCTCTGTTCTACTCTCGGAAGCCGACATGCGCATCGAAGACATTCATCAACGGCTGGTCGAGAAGTTCGGAATCGACGCCATCCGCGAACTCAAGACCGGCGTCAAAGACCCGTGGATCGAGATCGCTGCCCACCGGATCTCCGATGTCGCGAAGTTCCTGCATGACGACAAAGACATCGTGCTCGATTCGTTGAATGATCTCACTGGTTCCGACTGGTTGGAGACCGACCCCAAGAAGAAGACTCCGTGCGAGCCGCACGTCGAAGTCGTCTATCACCTCTACAGCTACACGCATCGCCACTGGTGCAAACTGAAGGTGAAGCTGCCTCGCTGGCGGGACGGCGTCGCCGGTGAGTTGCCGGAAGTTCCGAGCGTCTCGCACGTCTGGAGCATCGCCGATTGGCACGAACGCGAAGCCTACGATCTCGTCGGCATCCACTTCACGAATCATCCGAACTTGCGTCGCATCCTCTGCCCAGAAGATTGGGAAGGTCATCCGCTCCGCAAGGACTACGAATTCCCACTCGAATACCACGGCGTCCGAGGCAAGTAACGGACTCCGCCCCACACCAACCCGAAGCGTGAGCGAGGAACGGCTGATCGGCATCCTCGCTTACGCTTCGGGTGAGTGTGGGGGCGGCTCAGCACGCAGGTTGCCGAAGATCGACGGACCAAGGGGTCCGTTCTACGAAGACATAAGAGACTGACATGAGCCTGACACTGGAAGACCCGCGCATCGTCGAATTCGATGTTCGCACCGACGAGATGCTCGTCAACATGGGGCCGCAGCACCCGAGCACGCACGGCGTGTTGCGTCTGCTCCTCAAGACCGACGGCGAGATCATTCACGAGGTCACGCCGCACATCGGCTACCTGCATCGCTGCGCCGAGAAGATCGGTGAGAACCTCTCGCCCCCGCAGTGGATTCCGTACACCGACCGCATGGACTACCTCGCCGCGATGAACATGAACCTCGGGTTCGCGCTCACTGTCGAGAAGCTGATCGGGATGGAAGTTCCCGAGAAGGCGATGAACCTGCGCGTCATCATTTCCGAGTTGGGCCGCATCGCCAGCCATCTTGTTGGCATGGGAGCCTACGGCCTCGACCTCGGTTCGTTCAGCCCGTTCCTCTACGCCTTCCGCGAACGCGAGATCATCCTCGACCTGTTTGAGGAAGCCTGCGGCGCGCGACTGACCTACAGCTATCTGACCATCGGCGGCGCGACGCACGATCTGCCCGGTGAGATCACGATTCCGCCCGGTCTCGCCCAACTGACCGGTCGCGATCCGAATCTGCGATTGCAGTGGGTCGATGCTCTGCGGATGTTCCTCGACTGGATGGGGCCACGCATTCAGGAGTACCACACGCTGCTGACTCGCAACGCCATCTTCATCAAGCGGACGGCAAACCTCGGCATCCTGACGCGCGAGATGGCGATCGCTTACGGCTGCACCGGCCCGGTCCTGCGCGGCAGCGGTGTCGATCACGATCTGCGACGTGATGGTGAACCGATCTACACCCGGATGTACGAGGGCTACAACTACAAGATTCCGGTCGCTCCCTTCGACGCGGCGTTTGGCAAGACTCCGAAAGAGGTCGTCCTCGGCGACAACTGGTGCCGCTTCTTCGTCCGCATGATGGAAGTCGCGCAGTCGATCGAGATCGTCCGCCAATCGCTCGATCGCTACCCGACCGCCAAGGGTGAGTTCCGCGTCCCGTTCAAGATGAACCAGAAGTTGCCAGCCGACGAGGTCTATCTCGAAACGGAAGCGCCTCGCGGCGCGATGGGCTTCTACGTTGTCGGCGATGGCGACGCGGAACCGTTCCGCGCCCGAGCCAAGAGTTCGTGCTTCTGCAACCTCTCCGTCACCGGCCCGCTCTGCCAAGGCATTCTGATCGCCGACATCCCCGCTATCGTTGGTTCGCTCGACATCGTGATGGGCGAGATCGACCGGTGACACTCGTTCCTCCATACCAACCCGCAGCGTGAGCAAGGTCGAGTACTTCGCCGTCCGCTCACGCCGCGGGTTGGTGTGTTGAAGTCCGGCTTTTAGAAAAGCCGGACTTCAGGCTGGTTCTCATCGAACGGAGTCTCTCATGCCCGCCTGCATCGAGACCTATGCCGCTGCCATCGAGTTCCTCTACGGCCGGATCAACTACGAGCGGGTGCAGGCCGAAGCGTATTCGACGAGTGACTTCAAACTCGAACGGATGCGCGTGCTGCTCTCGCTGATCGGCAGTCCTCACGAGCGGATTCCCGCCGTGCATGTGGCCGGGACCAAAGGGAAAGGCTCGACGTGCGCGATGCTCGCGTCGGTCCTGACCGCCGCCGGACATCGCGCGGGTCTCTACATCTCGCCGCACATCTCGGCATTTGAGGAGCGGATGACGGTTGATGGTGTCCAGCCATCGCCGGATGAGTTCGTGGCGATTCTGAATCGCCTGCTGCCGACGATCGCTCACATGGACGGCCTCCCCGGCCAGATGCAGCCGACATACTTCGAGTTGGCGACGGCCATCGCTTGGCTCTACTTTGAGGACCGCCACGCCGACTTCGCCGTGTTGGAGACCGGTCTGGGTGGACGGCTCGATTCGACCAACGTCTGTTGCCCGCTCGTCACGGTGATCACCAACGTCAGCCGCGATCACACGCAGATTCTCGGCAGCACCGTCCGCAAGATCGCGTGGGAAAAGGCGGGGATCATCAAGCCGGGCGTTCCCGTCATCAGCGGGGTCTCGCATCCGGATGCGATTGAGATCGTCGAGCAAATGGGGTGTGATCGAGGCGCGTCCCTCAGTCTGCTCGGGCGGGACGTGCATGTAACCGCCAGAAGCCAAACGGACGAGGCTCAAACGACGGTCGATGTTCAAACCGGACGGTCTGTGTGGAGCGAGGTTCCCCTCTCGTTGCGCGGTGCGCATCAGGCGACCAACGCCGCGCTGGTCCTCGCTGCGATCGACGAACTGCGGGCGCAGGGCGTTTCGATTCCCGATGCTGCGGTGAGGGCCGGGATGTCGCGCGTGCGCTGGCCGGGGCGAGTCGAAGTCGTCTCCCAGCGACCGACCGTCGTGATTGATGCCGCTCACAATTGGGAGTCGGCTCGCGCACTGATCGCCACGCTGCGTGAAGACTTTCACCCGCGCCATCGGCTGCTGATCTTCGCTGCGACGCGTGACAAGGATGTGTCGGGACTGTTGCGGCTTCTCGTACCTCAGTTCGACACGATCATCTTCACGAAGTACCTCGACAACCCGCGTTCCGTCCCCACGGCCGAGTTGCTCTCGTTCATGAGGTCGATCTCGAACCGCGTGGCTCACACGACCGAGACACCCGCCAGCGCGTGGCAACTCGCGCAGCGTTGGGCCGGACCGGACGACCTGATCGCCATCACGGGATCGTTCTTCCTCGTGGCCGAACTGCGCGACCTCGTGCTGGCTTCGGTGTGAAGAAGTGGCCGCGCGGATTGAGGGGAGCGAGAATAAAGACGGAGACGCGAACAGGGCGGGGGGACGACACCAACCCGAAGCGTGAGCGAGGAGACGTAATGAAAAACTCGCTCACGCTTCGGGTTAGTGTGCCCTCACTCCGACAGAGGTCCCACCCCGACCGTCGTCGTTTGGGCGAGTGGGAACTCGATCAGCAGTTGCTGGATGTCTTCGACGCTGACGCCGCGTAAAATCGCCAGATCGTCAGCGATGCTGCGGTACTCGCGACGACTCAGCCAATTGCCTCCCAGAGAACTGAGTCGGCCCATTGGGCGTTCGCCGCGAAGGACCACGCGCGTGGCGACCTTGTTGCGGGCTTGTTCGAGTTCTTCCGCCGTCACGCCGTTCGCGTTGACCGCCGCGAATTGGCGGGAGATCTGTTCGAGGTTCGACTTCATCGACTCGGGCGATCCGCTCAGGAACGTCAGGTACGTTCCCACCCCTTCGTACTCGTAGTAGCCGACCTCGGCCGACTCCGCCAACGCGGGATCAACGAGGTCCCAATAGAGACGACTGTTGGTGTCGTCACCCACGATGACGCAGAGCAATTCGGCGGCAAACCGGCGCGGATCGCTGCCGGAGGGAGCGGCGGCCATCTGAATGATCAGTTGCTGTTGGCATTCCTTCACGATGTACTTCGTCGAAGGTGCGGACTGCGCGGGGATGGGCGTGCGCGGCGAGCCGCCTGATGGCCAATGACCGCAGTGTTTCTGTGCGAGTTCCAATACGGTGGACCATTCGGTGCGTCCGGCCACGGCGAGAACAATGTTCCCCGCGCGATAGTGTTCCGCGTGATAGCCGCGCATCTGTTCCGAAGTCAGTGCCGACACGCTCTCGGTCGTACCGAGAACCGATTGACCGAGTGGATGCCCGGCGAAGTGCAGTTGCATCGCGCGGTCATAGGCCACCGACGCGGGCTGGTCCTCATACATGCCGATCTCTTCGAGAATGACTTTCTTCTCCATGTCGAAATCGTCCTGCCGCAGCGTGGGGAACAGAATGCTCGACTGAACTTCAAACGTTTTCGGCAGGTATTCGGGAAGCGTGGCCGCGTAGAAGACGGTGCTTTCCTCGCTGGTCATCGCGTTGTTGTCGGCCCCGATCTCATCGAAGATGCGATTCACATCCTCGGCCGAGAACCGCTCCGTTCCCTTGAACGCCATGTGTTCGAGAAAGTGGCTGACTCCCGAGACCGTGGCGAACTCGTCTCGCGCACCGGCTCGGACATAGAAGCCGAAGGCGACGCTGAACACGTCGTCGTTCAACTCGGCCACTACTTCGAGGCCGTTGGGGAGAGTCGTTTGGTGGAATTGCATGGGGTGGTCGGGAAGAGGATGAAGAGGGAATCAATACTCGTTCAACCGCGTGGGCAACGCCCCACGCGTCGAAGGTGAAACAGCTTTCCAGGCCGCTCGACACGCGGGGCGTTGCCCACGCAGTTAAACGAGGCAATCATCGCATTGCGACTTCGGCGCGAGTTGTCGTCAGTTCAGCTCATCCGGGCCGACGGTCAGGATTGTGAAGTCTGTCGCCGGATGAGCGTGAACGTAATCGAGAACGGTCGAGACCGTCAGGGCTTCAATTTTAGAACGGACTTCCTCAAGCGAGATCGTGCGGCCGAGGTGATACCAATTTCGAGACAGCGATGACGCCCGGGATCCGGCGGACTCTTGAGCCATGATGAGCGAACTCTTCGCACGAGCCTTGCAGCGGTCGAGTTCGTCCTCACCGATCCCGTCGCCCAAACGAACGAGTTCACCTCGCAGGACATCGAGCGTTTCTTGAGCACGCTCGGCGGTAGTCCCCGCATAGCACAGGACTTGGCCGCGATCCTTCATCGCATTGAGCGACGCATAGACCGAGTAGCACAAGCCGCGTTTCTCGCGCACTTCCGTGAACAGCCGAGCGCTCATGCCTCCGCTCAGGACGCTGACTGCCGCCCAAGCCGCGTAGTAGTCCGGGTCTGAATAAGCGATGGCCGGATAGGCGATGCCGATGTGAGTCTGAGACGATTCGTGCGGCAGATGCTCGCGATGTGGCCCGCGCTGCCCCTCGATTAGCACCAGTTCGTTCGAGCCGCTCCACGCACTTAAAGACTGTTCCAAAACCGGCAGCACATCGGCGAGAGTCACGTGGCCTGCGATCCCGAGAATGGCACCGTTTGGTCGCACTGCCCGGCGGTAGTGTTCTCGAATGGACTCGGGAGAAAGGTTCTCCAAATCGGCGAGCGTTCCCTCATTGGGCTGCCCCCACGGGAACGGATAGCATCGCCGAACCAACTCGACCATGACTTTTTTCTGAGGGTCATCTTCGATCGAAAGGAGTTCGTTCTCGACACCAGATAAGACGGCGTCGAATTCGCTCTCGTCAAACCGGGGCCGGAGCAACACGTCGGAGTAAAGCCGAAGCGCGGGAGCAAGGTTCTCAGAGAGACACGCCCCGCTGATCGCGAGGTGGTGTGTCGAAGCGGTCTCACGAGACTGCACTCCGAGTCGATCGAGTTCCGCCAGTACTTCACGGCTGGTCCGGTCTCCCGCCCCGCGCGAAATCCAGTCCGCAAGAGCCGTCGCCGTTCCGTTGTGTCCCGGCAAATCGAACGCACTTCCCCCCGGCACGAGCATTGAAAATGCTGCTGACTGTACGGCCGACATGGTTTCGACAAGTACGGTCAATCCGTTCGCGAGAGTCGCAATTTGAACTTCGTGTTGAGCCATGAAGCGGGGGGAATTCCTTGAATCGCCTAGAAGTGGGAATCGGTCCTTAAAGCGGGCGGGAGTATGTCACATGCCACATGGTCCCGCAACGCGTTGGCGGGCATCGACCACGGCCAATGGATCGTTTGAGACGAGTCTGTGAAGAACGGCCCATGCCTCCTTTGCGAGCATTGCAAACCGGTCTTTCGCATACCGGATCATTCTGATAACTGTTACAAGTCGTCGAGGAATTCGTGGCGGCTGGCATGATGTTTCGCCAGCCAAGTGATGCCGCGAGACGGAAGGAGTCGATGCCAAGTTTCTCCGCGCGAGAACTGGCACAGCCAACGGAAGGCGACAGCGTGCGGTCTCGGCTGTGGTCATTAATCCTGAATGAGTTGCCGTTTCCATTCCGACAAATCGGGATGGAGATCGCTCAGCTATTGGGTTGGCTCGACCAGACATCGGCTCGCGTTTGGGTCGGTCTGCATCGTTCACCCGGCTGGTACTGCGTGACCGTCGCAGGATGCGTCACGCTGATGCTGACGGCACTGCTCTTCTTCCCATTCATTGTCAGTCACGATCCGACGCTGGGCGAGTTGGCCAATGAAGGGGCGTCGCGTGCGCGTGTCACCCGTGCGACTCTTGAAAGATCGGGCGACTGGTCGGCGCAAGATCGCTGGCGCGTCGCGCATTTATTTGTTGATCATCGGCCTCCCCGCAAGCTGTCTCTCTCTCAGCTCGACAGCAGGCTGGTTGAAGAGCATCCGCTGGCCGATGTTTCGCCAAGGGAGCGTGTTCAATCGACCAGTCGTTCGACAGATCGGAATCGAACGCAGCGGGAGGCTTCGCAACGCTTGGCCTCCGTTCAATCGGGATCAGCACCAGCGGTCGGCCACTCAGTTCGACGTGAGCCGGATGTTCGATTGGAATTGGATTCCCCTTCGCTCGCGACTCAATCGCGGCGGTTGGTCTATGGACCGCTCATCCGAGAACCCGGTGTCGACTTCGATGCGGCTCCTCGAACATCCCCGTATCGACCGCGGAATACGCGGCTACAGGTTCAGGCGGAATGGGCTGCTGGAGCCGATTGCCGCGAAGAGTACGAACCACGCCGCTCCCCTTTGGTGCGACGCGATCCTCCGCCAGTTCGTCGTGAGATTTCGGTCCCTGAGCCGCAGTGGGATGAACCGCGAGCCGCTCCGATCGCGCGTGTCCAACGTCATCCCGATCTTTCGTTTGAGATGGAGCTGCTGCGGGAATTCCTGCCTGGCACGAGCGAGTTTCCACCGAAGTCGCGTTCCAAATCGGTGGCGGCCCGCAGTGAGTTCCCGGAGTCATTTGCTCACGTCGGATCAGTCAGTCGTGCGAACCGCTCAACGTCTCATACCGGACAAATGGATCGTTGGATTCGATCGACTTCCCATGTTGAACATCAGCCTCGCCCCGAAGCCTACATCTCGCGGCTGTCTCCTGACGGAGAACGAGATGCGTCTGACGAAGTTCTCGATGCGGACGGGTTGACCGGTTCGGATGAATCGGGAGCGGGGCTTCCCTCGTTTGCCGAAGTGGCTTTGCGACTCGAACTGACCGTGCCCGAGAACGTGATCGCCGGACGTGTTCATTCGTCGTCACTGCACATTCGCAATGAAGGCTCGGTGCCCGTGACCCGAGTGCGGGTGCATGAGTCTCTGGCCGAATTGCAAACGGTGACGGATGCCAAACCCGACGGTCGAGTACACGATGATTTGCTGGAACGCGATGTCATTCGGTTGTTGGCGGGGCGCGATCAGCAACTGTCCGTGGAATGGTTGCCAAACGAAGAAGGCTCGCAAGTTCACCGGGCTGTCGTGACGATGCACGCCGCGGTCGGAGCCACGAACAATGTCGTCGCGCCCGAACCTGCCGCCGTGTCGGAACCGCCTCGCATCGAACCCGAACCGTTCGATCCCGAGTTGCTTCAACAGGACCAGCCGGTTCCTGCCGATCCCGTCCCTGCGGCCGAGCCTTCCAGAAATCCTGCGATTTCTTGCGATGTGAAGCATGTGAATCGAACCACCGTGGACGAGATTGTCGAGTTGCAAATCGTCGTGAAGAACACGGGTGACACGCCGCTCCACGACGTTCGCATCGTGGTGGGAATCCCCGCCGAGTTGAAGCATCGCCGTGGAGATGAGGTTGAGTACGAAGTGGGCAACTTGGCGCGACGCGGCTCGCACACCTGCGTCTTGCGGTTGATGGCTCAGTTACCGGGTGACGCGATCAGCCACATCCAAGTCGTTACTCGTGAATTGGTCGAGGCGAAGGCTCGATCGGTGATCGTGATCGAGGCCAACCCCGTCGCTCGTGCAACACCGCCCCTCCCCGAAGTCATTCCACGCACGACTCCGAAGCCTGCACCGAAACCGACGACCAAGTCCGCACCGTTTCCCACTTCGGGGGCGTGCTGCTGTCCCGGCCATCCCGTCGCCCTGCTTGAGCAGTGGTGATGAAGTATGGTGAAGCGCGAAGGCCATAACGGGATGTTCGAGACTTGTCTTGAGCCGTTAAGTCAACGGTTATTGCGACGCGATCAAGCAGCCATCGCCTGACGGTTGCGGCCTTCCAATATCCCTGTTTTTGTCGCGTCTCTGGTGCTGTTGTGACTGATCTGGACACTCTTTCAGGGATCAGTTACAGACCCATCCGCTTCCACTTGGGTGAGGCTCACATCTGATTGGTTCAAGCTCCATCGACTCTCAACTCGCTCAACGTGATGGCTCGTAGGGTGAGTTTTTGCGGGCATAAGCGTTGGGCCAATCGGTTGATCGCTCGCTCAGTCGATTCAGCGACAGGAAGTCGCTGGTCCACAATCTCAGGCATGACGCCCTCAATGAGAATTGTCTAATGAAGTACAACCGGTTGCTGTTTGCTCTGCCGATTTACGTCGCCCTCTATACCGCGAGCCTCGTGGTGGCGTTTGCTCTGCGGTTCGATCTCCAGATTACTGGCGACGTACTGGTCGAGTTCATGACGTGGCTGCCAATCGTGCTGACGATCAAGCTCAGCCTGTTCGCCGTGGCGCGAGAATGGCGGCGGCGACATCGTTACACGTCACTGTCGGATGTTGTCTATGTCGCGGCGGTCTCACTGGCGGCTTCATCAGCCATTTATCTCTTGAACGCGTTGAGCGCGGTTGATCCCGATCTGCACCGTTCGATCATTCTGATCGACTTTGTGGCGACGGTCGTTGCGACAGCCGTGTTGCGATCGGCAATCCGGTTGGGGATCGAGCGGATTGACACTGCCGAGCAGCCGAAACAAAAGCTCGCGCTGATCTACGGAGCTGAAAAGGCATCGATCGGCATGTTGCGTTCGATTCGCGTGTCGGTCCCGGAATTCAAGATCGTCGGACTGATCGATACTGCGGGAACAACCGCCCGTTCTCTGGTTGGCGGCGTGCCGGTGATTTCGATTCGCAAGGGAGTGGCCCGCATCGCTCAAAAGTACTCCGCAGGCTACCTGCTCATCCCGAGCAGCGTGCCGGGGACAACCGTTCGTGATCTGTGCCAATTGTGCGTCGATGCGGGCCTCAAGGCCTACGTCATTCCCGCACTGAATGAGATCGTCGATGGACGGGTTAAACTGACCGTCCGCGACGTGACCATTTCCGATCTGCTACGTCGCGAACCGACGCAACTCGATATGGAAGGGATCGCAAGTTACATCACGGATCGCACGGTTCTCGTGACGGGAGCGGCGGGAAGCATCGGCTCCGAATTGTGCCGCCAAGTCATCGGGTTCAAGCCTGAAAAATTGATTCTCGTCGATCACTCTGAGTTCGGAATGTTTCAAATCGAACAAGAGTTCGCGTCGCTCGACACAACCGGCATCGAGCTGCATTGCGTGATCGCAGACATCAATGATCAAGTCACGATGGGCCGCGTGCTCGGTCAGCATCTGCCCGAATTGATGTTCCATGCCGCCGCTTACAAGCATGTGCCGCTGATGGAACACAACGCGCAGATCGCGATTCGCAACAATGTACTCGGCACCAAGTCGGCAGTTGATCTGGCCGATCGTTTTGGCGTCGAGCGGTTCGTCATGATTTCCACCGACAAGGCTGTCCGCCCGACGAGTGTTATGGGATCGACAAAATTAGTCGCCGAGAAATACCTGCAGGCGGTGGCCGTTCAATCCAAGACTCAGTTCATTACCGTACGGTTTGGCAATGTCCTCAACTCGGCAGGCAGCGTCGTGCCGACGTTCCGTCGCCAGATTCTGGAAGGTGGCCCGCTGACGGTCACTCACCCCGACATGACGCGATTTTTCATGACGATTCCCGAAGCGGTGCAGCTCGTGCTTCAAGCCGGTGCCGTGGGCGAATCGGGCCAGGTGCTGATCCTCGACATGGGCGAGCCGGTCAAGATCGTCGATCTGGCGAAAGACATGATCTCGTTGTGTGGTCTGCGTTATCCCGACGACATCGAGATCGCGTTCACGGGGCTGCGTCCCGGCGAGAAGATGTATGAGGAACTCTTCTACGGAAATGAGAAGCACGCGAAGAAAGTTCACGACAAGATTTTCTGCGCGGAGCGAGAACCGATCCAACCGGGCATCGTAAAAATGCACGTCGCGCAGCTTGAAAAAGCGGTCCACGCCAGCCTGCTCGAAGCGCGGCAGGCTTTGGCGGGAGTTGTTGCTCAGTACGTGTCCGCTGCTGAAACCACGTTGGCCGAACCTGCTACTGACATCCGGAAAGCGGCCTGATTGAACGGCTTTAACCGCTCAACCGTGCCAGTGCGAGCGCACCGTGGACAACGACGCTTTCACCCAGTTCGGCGGGCAGCAATCGGTACGAGTTCGCCAGCGGAGGAAACGCGTACTGTTTGAGAGCCGCTCGAAGCGGAGCGAAGAAGATCTCTTCGCCCACGAGTGACACTCCTCCGCCCACGACGATGACTTCGGGTGCCACAATCGTCAGGACCTGAGCGAGTCCCCAACCGATGACCCGCGCGGCGGTAGCGTATTCGTCGCGAGCGATTTGGTTCCCGGCGATGGCGGCCTCACCGATCTCTTTCGTTGCCAGTTGTTCCAGCCGGCCGCCGCATCGTGCCAACAGATCAAGAACGTCGGGCGAGTTCGGTTCGCGTTCGTGTTGTCGCGCCGCTCGCTCTCGCGTGGCCTGCGCGATCCCCGGCCCGGCCGCCGCCGATTCAACCGTTTGAGAGGACGAGACCGCATCGAGACCCGGACGAAGATGACCGATCTCAGCCGCCGCCGGTCGATCCGTGCCATGAATCTTGCGGTCGATCACCAGACCGCCACCGATCCCCGTGCCGATCGTGGTGTAGAACAGGCTCCGCGCATCTTGTCCGCCACCAAAGCACGATTCCGCGAGTGCGGCCACGTCGCAGTCATTGCCTAGAAATGTGGGGATGCCCAACGTGTCCTGCGTCCAAGCGACGATGGGGAAATTGTCCCAGCCGCTGACCTGATGGCTGGTCTGGACGATGCCGCGCGTTCCGAGAATCGGCCCGCCAAATCCGTAGGCGATCCGCTCGATGTGATGTGCCCCGATCAACTCGCGACCCACCGTTCGGATTTGTTCGCGAATCCCTTCCGCCCCGCTCGCGATGTCCACCGTCCGTCGCTCGAACGCCACAAACTCGGATCCGTCGCCGTGACCGACTCCCAATTGCAACTTCGTCCCGCCGATTTCAATGCCGAGAAACATGGGTTGAATTTCCAATGGTGTCGCTGAGTTATCGAGTAGCACTTCGGTCGTTTTACCGCAGGCAGGTGAGGATGGCGCATTTCACACTAATCCGAAGCGTAAGCGAGGATGTGCGTCCAGTCCGCGCTTACGCTTCGGGTGAGTGTCGGCGAGGCATCGTCGTGTAAGACAACGCCCACGGGGTATGCGAGCAATGGACGCCCCTCACTCTTGGCTGCGGTACTCGTTGAAGTTGAGGTACTCCCAATGCCGGTAGATCGTCGAGTGACTGACGAGTCGCGATTGCGGGCCGATTGCGGCGACACGCCCCTCGTGCAAGACAATGACATCGTCCGAACGCTTCACCGTTGAAAGCCGTCCTGGCAGGAAGAGTACGGTTCGGTTGGGACAGATGCGGTCGTATGCGTCGGCCAACAGCGACTTCGTGTCCTCATCCAGATTTTCGCGAGGCTCTTCAATAATGAGTACGGCCGGATTGCGCAGGACGGCTCGCGCTAAGGCCAGCCGGAATCGTTGACCCGCGTCGAGCGAGTCACCATGTCCCGCTAAGACGGTCTCGTAACCATTGAACAACTTGACGATGAAGTTGTGCGCGTGAGATGTCTTCGCCGCGTCGGTCGCTTGTTGCAGCGTGTATTCACCGTTGCCGCCGCGCAGATTGTCCAGCACCGTCCCGGCGAGTGGCGGATCGTCCGCACCCACGAAAACCGTTTCCGCTCGCAGCGATTCGAGTGTCGCCCACGCTATGTCTTCGCCATCGAAGAACACTCGTCCCGACTGCGGCTCGATGAACCGAGGCAGCAGCGAAACCAAGGCGCGGGCTTCCAGCGGATCGGCCGACACGAGCGCGTACGTTCGGCCCGCCGCGAGTTTCAGGTCGAGTCCATCCAGCAGCAAGCGACCTCCGGTGGTGCGATATTTGATCGCGTCGAAGTGGAGCGTGGTGCCGAGCGGCTGCACAAACTTGGCTCCGACCGCCTGACCGACGGCAGGAATTTGTTCGAGATGCCGCTGGATGTTTTCCGCTGCGAGAGCCGCCACATGGCGTGGAGTCAATCGGTTAAGAATCGCTCTCACGGATGGGATTGCAAATGCGATCGAAGCGACAAACATGCCGCCGGTCGCAGACATCAACTGGCCTTGGAAGTCGAACACTTTGCAGGCAAACAGATAACACAAGAAGCCGATGATCAGGCCACAGAACGCCACGATTAACGGCTTCGGATGGAGGACGGACTCCGTTGCCACGTCCTCTTGTTCGGCCAATTCATGGCACCGCTGCAAGTCGAGTGAGAAGCGATCATGTTCGGACTGTTCGAGTCCCAATCCTCGCACCAGTCTGGCCGTGCGAAAGCCTTCCACGAGCGTTCGCATCTCACCCGCCGCACGATCTGCTGCCAGCGATCGCTGTCCTTCAGAATTACGGTGATCGGTATCGAGCAGGTACCAAACCACTCCCAACAGCAACACGGTTTGAGCGGCAAGCATCGGCTGAATCGAGAACACAATCAGCGCGAGGCAGGCCAATTCGAGGGGACAACGCGTCTCCCGCTCGATCCACGTTGCCAGTCCACGGCGCACCTCTTCCGATTCGCCTGAGAACAACTGCGAGGCGAGGCTTTGACCGGACCCGTCCAAGTCTTCAGGGCCGAGCCTCAAGACTTGTCGATGCAGATTTTTGCGAGGCCCCGCGACCGCCTCTAATGCCGCTCGCGAACATTCTCGGCGATGGCGGGCGAGGCACGCCGCGCGGCATGTCGCCAACATCGTCCCCACCAACAGCAGCGCGATGGTTGCCAACACGTTCGATCCAAGCCAATCGAACCGACGGAAGCACCACGCCAACGCTCCGCCCCACCAGTGACCACGCGAATGCCAGACGGCGGGCAAGATGCCAGACTCCGTGTTGACGAAGTGAATTGTGGCGTCTTCGCGAACGGCCTCATCCGGTGCCTTGGATTGGGGTTCGCCTCCCGCATCAGTTCCCGCAGCTTGAACCCGTGCGGATACCTGGGCATCGACCGCAACGGATAGCCCCGTCACTGCGACGAATCGAGGCAACTCATCGCGAGAAAGATCGACTGCCAAGCGACCTCGTTCGACGAGGAGCCCCGCGAACAGACCGATCGTTACCACGAGTGGCAACAGCAAAAGCGTCGCCAACACGGACCAGAGCCAAGCCTGTCGGCACCGGCCTCGAAACAGATCGCGCTGAGTGAAGAACTTGTCGAGTGAGCTGGGGACGCTGTTCGCCACGATGACCGCCGATGCAAAAGAGTGTGCTGGATCGGCATCCGTGCGCGAGCCGCCGAAAAACGGCAGAGGCACCGTCAGCCATCGGCATCCCGGCAACACGTGTTCACGCAGATTGCGTCCAGCGTCGCGGCTTACCCGACCGGCACGATTCGCCGTTCGGCGAGTGCCAAGTACAGCCTGTTATCTCGGCGAGACGCCTCGTCGGTCCGTAACTCGCCTCGCGCACGCTGACTTCGACGATCAGGCGAGGTCTCGTTCTTCAAACAGGATGAACGCCAGCAAGATCGCAGCTGCGCAATAGCAGGCGCAGTACAGGGCCGAGTAGGCCAGATAGTCGGGCGGAACCATATCACCCGTCGCCACTGCCGCGCTGATGTTGAACAGGTCCAGTCCCGGCAAGACGGTCGCAATCAGGCGCGCCATGAACTGCACGAATTCCAAGCGGATGACACCCGCCTGCACGAGGATTCCCGTTAGATGTCCGACGACGAAAATCGCAAAGCAGCTTGTCAGGTTCACGACCATTGGCAACCGCGTCGAGATCGCCACGCTCACCGCCGACATCACCGCGATTTCCAAGAACAACAGGACCAATCCCGGAATGACCTGCGTGACTTCAGCCATCCGAACGGCAAACTCGGGCAGATCCTTGCTCCCCTCTTTCGCGTCGTAAGCCACTTTGAAGTAGACGAGGTAGAGGAACAGCACCGTGATCGGCAGCATGTACCACAGCACGGTTTGAATGATCCCAATATACTTGCCGAGGACGAACTGGCGTCGCGTGATCGGTTTGGACAACAGCGTCATTGCGGTCTTGCCGTCAATTTCCTCGGCCACGCTGGTGCTGGCCGTCCAGACCGCAATCAGCAATCCGGAAATCAAGATCGTGGCGAGACCGCAGTCCTTCAACATCTTCACGTCGTCGCCGAGTGAGAAGAACGGCAGCACCGTGTTGACCATCAGGACCACCATCGCGAGTGCCATGCACAGCAAGAAAACGGGCTGGCGAACGGCTTCCTTCGTGGTGGCTCGGGCAATGATCCCCGCCTTCGTCGTGTAGGCGAATGTGATCAGCCCAAGCAGTAGCAGCAGTCCGGCAATCGCCACGGATAACCACTGTGCTGGCGTTCCTCGAAGCACAACTTCATCAGCCGCCAACAACAACGGCATCCAATTCTGAGCGAAAGACATGCAAACCTCGAAGCGGCAGGGAGTCATTCAGAGCCAGTCATCAACCACGAAGAAAACGCCGGATCGCACCGGATCGGGCGGTCAGCCTACGCCACTTTTTGCCCGTTCGTTGGGCGAACGGCCAGATTTCGGGCCGAACTGTATCGCGGGCGACACTCGAAGAAAACCGAATCGAAATTCGCGGCCGTGAACAGCCGAAACATTGGAAAGCGAGATCGCCGACGAGCCTGCTGAATTCGATTCTGACGTTTGAATCATCTATTCAGGACGCTCTTTGACATCGTCACGCTTTGTCCGGGTCGAAGCCTCGCGCGAGTTCCTCTTCCCACTGATCGAGCAGCGGCCAATCGACGGCGCAGGTTCCAAAGTCAGCCATGTGCTGGTACTCGGTCAGCCGATCGATCGTCTTTTGGAGTTGAACACGATCCTTCCGAAAGATGGGGCCGTGGCTGGGAAGCAACCATTTCACATCGCAGTCACGAATGCGTTCGAGCGACTGGATGAACGCAGGAAGGTCCGAGCCGTGATGCGCGTCAATGTTGCCGACGCAACCGTCGCGGAAAATGTTGTCTCCCGAAAACAGCAGGTCGCCCAGGCGAAATGCGAGCTGGCTGCCTGTGTGTCCTGGCGTGTTCCATACGTCCAGAGACAGCCCGCCCAGCTTGAGTGAATCCCCCTCGGTAATCGTCTGTTCGATGTGGATGATCGGTAGATCAATCGAGATGTTCTGAGCGGCGATCTCGGCATAGGTGAAGACGCGGTCCCCTTCTGCCAACAGGCGTTTGCATTCGGGGTGTCCCACCATCATCGCATTCGGCAGGAGTTCCTTCGCACGTTTGAAGCCCTGAATGTGATCGACATCCGCGTGAGTCGCCACGAGGTACTTGCAATTCGCCAAGGCAAAGTCCATCTGCCGAATCATCTCGATGATCTCTTCGGCCGTATCCTCGAAACCGATGTCGATCAGCAGCCATTCCCCGGCATCATGGACGAGATAGACGGAACACCCCAGTCGCTGTCTCGCCTGGTAATTCATTTCGATGACGTGCGGAAAAACTTCTCGGCGGGGAAGCATGCGGAGACTCTCGGGTTGTAGCCGAAGCGGCCTTCGGGGAATGGATGCGGGGACGTGACGGTCGCGGATGGCCGATTCTAGCGCCACACCGACAGCGGAACAACCGACGACAATAGCCTTGCGACAGGCACCTCATCGACATACCGTGCGGCCCGAACATGGGACGCATTTTCAGGGACGTGGCCACACTGGGCCGAGCAAAGATAAGGAGACCGCCAACGTGGCCAAACGCAAAGCCGCAGAAATTCCCTCAACGGTCGTGTCGTTTGAAGAGTCACTGACGGAACTGCAGATGATTGTGGCCGACTTAGAGGATGGCTCACTCGGGCTGGAGTCGTCACTTGCGCGATTTGAACGCGGAGTGGGGTTGCTGCGCGCGTGCTATGTCATTCTGGATTCTGCCGAGCA
>CAMAYU010000035.1 GCA_945862235.1 Schlesneria paludicola DSM 18645 | reverse complement strand
CGTCAGGCCAATGGCACTCACTTTCTCATTCACTCCGTGAGCGGCACGGCGCTCGCCGCCGGTTCTTTGCTTGGAAACACAAATCCATCCACCGGCGGCGAGCGCCGTGCCGCTCAAAGTGAGTGCCATTGGGCGTCAGCCCCCGGACTCCTGTCGTGAAGAGTCCGGGGGCTTACGCCGCCCGGCTCACCTGCACTCCATTTGAGAAACGTCTCATTGAAGGCCACGCGAGATATAAACGAGGTCGCTTGTTTGCCGCTCGCCTTACGTCTTCGCCCATTCGGCGGCGAGTTGGACCAGCACCTCGACGGCCGCCTGCATCTCTTCGAGGCTGGTCCATTCGAGCGGTGAGTGCGGGTTGTGTTCGCCGGTCGAGAGGTTCGGTGTCGGGAGGCCCTTCGCGGTGAGGATCGAGCCGTCGGTGCCGCCACGGATGATCGTCCGCTGCGGTTCGCGACCGAGCGACTTCATCGCATCGACCGCCTTCGAGACGGCGCGCGGTTCGGGGACGAGGCCCTCGCGCATGTTGCGGTATTGCGGCCGGACTTCGACCAGAATTTCAGCGCGCGGATGTTCGGCTCGCAATGTCGCGGCGATGCTCTCCAACAACTGAGCCTGCGCCGCGAGGTTCGTCGTTTCAAAGTCACGCAGGATCAATCGGGCCGACGCTTCTGCGACTCCGCCCTCGACGTGATACGGATGGATGAAACCGTCCCGCCCGTCGGTGGTCTCGGGGCTGAGTCGCGCGGTGGGGAGCCGCGATAGGAAGGTGCTGAGGATGCGAACGGCGTTGACCATCGCCCCCTTGCCGACCGACGGATGCGTGTTGATCCCCTTCACCGTCACTTTGGCCCCGTCGGCCGAGAACGTTTCCGAGTCGATCTCATCGCGCCCGCCGCCATCCAGTGTGTAGGCGACCTGCGCACCAAGCTGCTTCAAATCGAGCTTGTCCGTCCCGCGACCGATCTCTTCGTCGCAGGTGAAGCAGAGCCGCACGGGACCGTGCTTCACGTCGCTGCCGCGCCGCATCAACTCGGCTGCCGCCGTCATGATGACCGCGATCCCTGACTTATCGTCTGCGCCGAGCAGCGTCGAACCGTCCGTCGTGATGACCGAGTGACCGACGCACTTCAGCAGACCGGGGTTCTCGGAGACACGCAGCACCTTGCCGTCCTTTGGCAGCACGAGGTCTCGGCCCGCATAGTTCTCATGCACGATCGGGCTGACGTTCGTGGACGAGTACTCGGGTGATGTGTCCACATGCGCGACATATGCGATCACCGGCACCGTGTGCGAGACCGTGCTGGGAACGGTCGCCAGCACGATCCCGAACTCATCGCAGACCACGTCGGCCAGTCCCAACGCGCGACACTCGTCGGCGAGAAGTCGGCTGAGCGTCAGTTGCTTCGCGGTACTCGGGTAAGTGGTGCTGGTCTCATCGGCTTGAGTGTCGATCTTCACGTAACGCAGAAAACGGTCGAGGAGTGTCGGCATGAGGGTGGAGTCTCCATGTGTAAGCGGATCAAAGATCGAGCCTGGCGATGAAAGAGCGGTCCGATGCCGCATTTCACCGCGTGGGCCACGCGGTGAAACGAGTCTTCTCCAGTCGCGCGAGGTATAGCAAGGGACGCTGTCGGCAACCATCGCACACCTACCTGCTGATGCCGCGCACCGTGAATTGACACCCCTTTGAGGCCAGTTAGAATCCCGACGGTCCCTGACCCATTCAACTCGCCCTCAAACAAGCGACCCGACCGGGCTTGCCCCGGTGGCTCGCGGGTTTTTGCACTACTCGCTGTTCCGATTCGAGTGAATGAGCAAGTAGTGCAAAGACCTGTTTCCACCGGGGCAAGCCCGGTGGGATTCGCTTGGTTGGGGACTAGCACCGTGGCCCTTTCAATTAACACCGTGCGCGGTGACTGCGAATCTTGTCATGAAGAAGTGTGGACGCTGTTCCAAACCCGCCGTGCTGCACATCACCGAACTGCGGCAGGGCGAGGTTCAAGCGCTGCATCTCTGCGAGTCCTGCGCGAAGGAGTATCTCAGCCAGTCCCCCGAAGAACAGGAATCGGTTCCGGCGGGAGCCTCCGCCGATGCGGAGCCTGATCTGGATGAGATCGACCACCAGGACTGTCCCAATTGCGGCATCTCCTTCAAGGAGTTTCGAGCCGGCGGACGACTCGGGTGCCCTCACGATTACACGGTCTTCGAGGATGAACTGCTGCCGCTGTTAGAGAACATCCACGGTGAGACCGAACACTGTGGCAAGGTTCCCAAGCGGGCGCCCGATTCCAGTCACCGACAGTTCAAGCTCATCAAGCTGCGAACCGATTTGCGTGCCGCAGTCGAAGACGAACGCTACGAAGAGGCGGCGCGGATTCGAGACGAGATTCAAGCGATCACAACGAACGATCCGGTCGGTGAACCGCGTGAGGTTTGATCGGCTGTAGGACGGGCACTCTTGCCCGTTCGTGCTTCACTATGACAGTTCAGGTGAGCCGGGCGGCGTCAGCCCCCGGATACTTGCGATAGCGGAATAAATCCGGGGGCTGACGCCGCCCGGCTCACCTGATTAAGACTTATGTCGAAGACGGGCTCTAGTGTCCGTCCTACATCATCATCAAAGGGAATCGCGTGGACCTCGAGTCCCTGACACGAACGAGCGGCGAGTGGCTGCGAGCGACCGGTCCTGAATCGGACATCGTCATGTCCAGCCGCATCCGGCTGGCACGCAATCTCGCCCAGTATCCGTTCCCCGCGCGGGCCGACGATGCCACGCGAGCTGAGATCGAAGAGCTGCTGCATGGGCTGATCGAACAACGTCCCGGTGGGAAGCGGTTCAATTACATCCCGGTCAGTACGCTGGAACCGCTCGACCGGCAAATGCTCGTCGAACGGCAACTCATCAGCCGTGAGCACTCCGAAACGCAGGGGCGACGCGGCGTCGGCATCAGCGACGAAGAGAACGTCAGCCTGATGGTCAATGAGGAAGATCATCTGCGGATGCAGGTATTGCACAGCGGCTTCGCCCTCGACGAATGTTGGGCCGAGATCGACCGGATCGACGACGCCATCGAAGCCGAAGTGACCTACGCCTTCAGTGAGCGGCTGGGCTATCTCACCGCGTGTCCAACCAATTGCGGGACGGGCATCCGCGTGAGCGTGCTGCTCCACCTCCCCGCTCTCGTCGCGACCAAGGAAATCCAAAAGGTCTTCCAAGCCCTGCAAAAGATTGGCTTGGCGGTGCGCGGTCTGTACGGAGAAGGGAGCCAGGCGATGGGCGACTTCTACCAAATCTCCAACCAGATGACGCTCGGCAAGAGCGAGGTGCAGCTCATCAAGACGATTCAGGATGTCGTGCCGAACATCCTCGGCTACGAACGGCGCGTCCGTACGGCGTTGGTCAAAGAGAACCGCCAAGGTCTGCACGATCAGGTCTCACGCGCCTACGGCATCCTGCAGAACGCCCAGACGATCAGCTCCGAAGAAACGATGCACCTGCTCTCGAGCGTTCGGATGGGGATCAACATCGGCCTGATCGATGACCTGCAAATCCCACTCGTCAACGAATTGTTCGTCCACACCCAGCCCGCCCACTTGCAGAAGATCCGCCACGCGAAGCTCGAATCAGCCGAACGCAACATCGCCCGCGCCGCCTACATCCGCCAACGCTTGGCGGAACGGCACGTTGATCGAAACTGAGTCCCCAAGGTTCTATGAGCACTTCGAGCACTTCACAGTGCCTCGACAGGTCTTAATTTTGGGGCTGACTCAGTCAGCGGCCCTTTTTAGGTTTGACGGGGTACTAGCGCCCTGTCTGTTCTTAAATTTGCGGTTGATCGGACTGAATGAAATCGCGGAATCCCTGTTTTACAAGGAGGTTCTGATGAATAAGAAATATGTGGTTCGCTTGTCGGATGCGGGGCGTCTGGTTTGCGATGAGGTGGTCCAGAAGTTGAAGGGGAGTTCGGAGAAGGTTCGTCGCGCTCAGGTGTTGTTGAAGGCGGATGCGGACGGGCCGGAAGGACGCGAAGATTGCCGAGGCGTATGGGTCTCGCGTGCAGACGGTCGAGAACGTGTGGCAGCGGTTGGTGTTGGACGGGGTTTGAGTTGGCGTTGAACGGCCCGAAGCGGCAGATCCCTCCGACGGCCCCGATCTTGGATGGCGGAGGCGAGGTGATCGCGGCTCGGTTAGGAAGTCCTCCTGCAGGGTACGGTCGCTGGACGTTGCGGTTGCTGGCGAGCCACGTTGTCGAGCTGGAGATCGTCGAGGCGATCAGTCCCGAAACAGTCCGTCAGGTGCTGAAAAAACGGCATGACGAAACGCAAGATCGAGTATTGGGCCCAGAAACAGAACACGGCCGCCGGAAGCCGATGCGGAGTTCGCGGCGAACATCGAGAATGTCTTGGGAGTCTACGCCATAACCGATGATTCTCGATGTCCGGTGATGTGCATGGATGAGCAGCCAGTGCAGTTGATCGGGGAAACGCGCGTCGCGATTGTCGCCACGAAGAAGCATGCGAAGCGCGTGGACTACGAATAAGAACGTTTGGGAACCGCCAGCATTTTTATGTTTGCCGAACCGCTGTCGGCGTTCCGTCAGGCGACCGCAGCGAACGAAGTCCGACTGGGCGCTGGAAGTGGCCCATCTGTTGGACACGCGCTACGCGAAGTGCGAGCAGGTCACGCTCGTCAGCGATCACCTCAACACGCACACGATGGGAGCCTTCTACGAGGCGTTCCCGCCCGAGCAAGCCCGCGCCTACGTGAAGCGTCGCAACCTTGTTCACACGCCCAAACACGGCAGCTGGTTAAACATCGCCGAGTGCGAACGGAGTTGCCTGACCAGCCAATGCCTGGCGGGCCGCCGCACCGGTTGCCTCAAGTTCCTCCAATCCGAAATCGCCACCTGGTCCCGAAAAAACAACACGGCGTCGATTGGCAATTCCAACTCGAAGACGCCCGAACAAAACTCAAAAAGCTCTACCCCAAAATTAAGACCTGACAAGGCACCTAGTGATGTAATTGCCGATTGGACATCGGGGCGATGCCCCACAATTCCATCGTCGCTCGCTCGTGCTTTTGGTAGCCACACTCGTAGAGCGAGGGGCCATCTCCAACAAATCCCCATAGGCATCAAGTTATGGAACGATTGATCTAGGCAAGGGGCGGGAAGTCCTTCAATCATCGTCGGTTCTGTCACGAATCGCCGGTTTGGAAGAAGGAGCTTCCTGATGAGTAAGGTCACGCAGGTGGTGGTGGCATTGCAGGGATTGTTAGGAGATTTGGCCGAGTTGGCGGCGGCGGAGGTGGGTGTGATTCGGAGAGTTCACAAGTTCACGGCGAGGACCTTGGCCCGCACGATGGTGTGTGGGTACCTGCAGAATCCGAGAGCCTCGGATGAGCAGTTGGTTCAGGTGACGGCACAATGTGGCGTCGAGGTGACGCCGCAGGGAGTGGCGGATCGGTTCACATTGCTGTTGTAGAAGTTCGTGGAAAGTTTGGCTCGGCGAGCGATGCGTTGCGTGGTGGCTTCGGACAAAGCGATGGCACCCTTGTTGGAGCAGTTCACCGAGGTGCGCGTGATCGACAGCAGTGTGATCTCATTGTCCGACAGTCAGCAGGAGCAGTTCCGTGCTTGCGGCGGCAGCTACAATTCGGGGGCCTCGGCGTTGAAGCTGCAAGTGGAGTTGGACCTGCGCAGCGGAGCCTTGCGGCACATCGAACCGGAAGCAGGACGCAGTCCAGACAACGCCTCGCCTCGTCAACGGGCGTCGTTGCCGGCGGGTTCGTTGCACATTGCCGACCTCGGCTATTTCGACACGGAAGTCTTCGAGCGTTTCTCGCAAACAGGCGTCTATTAGTTGTCGCGATTGCAGTTCGGCGCGCAGGTGTTTCATCAGGATGGTTCGGAGCTGCCGTTGCTGACATGGTTGGCGGCGCAGCCCGGTCGGGTCGTCGATGTGCCGATCTTGTTGAGCCTCGGCCGGAAAGTCCCGTGTCGCTTGGTGGCTTGGCGAGTCCCTCCCGAAATCGCCAAGCGCCGTCGCCAAAAGCTGCGTGAAGAGTCCCTGCGCAAACGCGGCCGAGAGCCGACTCAAACGCGGCTGGCGTGGTGCGACTGGATGCTGCTGGTGACGAACGTCCCTCCAGAGCTGCTCACCCCGACCGAGATGGCCGTGCTGTATCGCGCCCGCTGGCAAATCGAATTGCTGTTCAAACGCTGGAAGTCGCAACGTCTGTTGAGCGAGCTGAACGGCTCGACCAACGTTCGCCAAATGATCCGGATGTGGTCGCGCTTCATCGCGGCCCTCGTGCAACATTGGCTGGTCGTGACCAGCACCTGTGGCGATCCGCGTCACAGCCTCAGCAAAGCCAGCGAAGCCGTCCGCCCACTCCTGGCCAACCTCGGCAGTTCCGAGCAACTCCAAACCGTCATCGACACCCTCTGCCGAATCGTTTGCTCCACCGCCCGACAAAACAAACGCAAAAACTCCAGCACATTCCAGTTCCTAAGCGAACCGAGCCTAATGACTTGGAGATTAACTTGATGCCTGTGGGGCCATCTCCAACAAATCCCCCACGCACTGGCGATTCAGCAGGTCGCGCCGATGAGTGAGGCTCTATCGCGAAAACTGATGAGTCTTGCAGGCCATCGAGTGCCGGTCGCTTGACGCACCAAAATGAACTGCCATAATCCCCGCCCATCGCTTCGGCGATACGCGGGTGTAACTCAGTGGTAGAGTACCACGTTGCCAACGTGGTTGTCGTGGGTTCGAACCCCATCACCCGCTCTTTCCCCCCAACACGATCGCTGGATGTTTCTGGATCGCGCTGGTCGGTCGATAGTCGCGTGCCGCGAGTTTTGATCGGCGGCAATTTTCTTTGCCCAAGTTCGACTCTGGGCGAGCCGTGATGTGTGCTTCTGGCTGATTGTATTTACGTGAGGAAGTGACTGTGACACAGGCCGATGCTCTGGTGGCGGAAGCGACCGATGATGATGTCGAAGAAAAGAAGTATCACTTGTCTTTGGAGGTTGATATCCAGACAGTGGGACCGTGTCGGAAACATGTGCGGGTCAAAGTTCCCCGAAATGACATCAGTCATTTCGAGGGGCTGGCTACGGAAGAGGTCGTGAAGACGGCTGATGTTCCCGGTTTCCGTAAGGGAAAGGTTCCGGCGAAGCTCGTTCGACGGCGGTTTGTCGATCAAATCGCTGATTCGGTGCGGCAGCGTGTTCTCATGCTCAGCCTAGAGCAGCTCGCGGAAGAGAACTCGCTCGACCCGATCAATGAGCCTGACTTCGATGTTGAAAGTTTGAAGATTCCCGAAGAGGGCGATTTCGAGTACGAGTTTGACGTGGAAGTACGTCCCGACTTCGAGATCCCCAGCTACGATGGCTTGAAGATTCAGCGTCCCGTCCGGGAAGTGACCGGCGACGACGTAACGGCGTACTTGAAGAAATTCGTCGGCCAGTACGCGACACTGGTCGATCACGATGGCCCGGCCGAGTCCGGCGACTTTGTTGAGTCGAGCATCGACTTCTCTCGAAACGGCCAACCCTATCGTGGGATTTCCTCAGTGAGCCTGCGTCTCACGCCCACCATTCGGTTCCGCGACGCGGAGATCGCAGGCTTCGATACGCTTCTGTCGGGTAGCAGTGCTGGCACTGTGAAGACCTTCGATGTCGTGATCTCAAACGAGGCCGAACAGATCGAGATGCGTGGCGAAAAGCTCGCGGCGACGATCACCGTTCGCAAGGTTCAGCGACAGCAGTTGGCCGAACAGAACACCGCGTTCTTCGAGCGAATCGGCTACGGAGATGAATCGGAGCTGCGAGACGAAGTTGAAGGGATGCTGCGACGCCAAGTCACTTACGAGCAACGCCAGGCTTGCCGTCGCCAAGTGCTGGAGAAGATCACGGAGTCTGCGACTTGGGACCTGCCCGAGGCATTGGTCACCAAGCAAACAGAGAACGCCCTTCGTCGCGAAGTTCTGGAGATGCAGCAGGCTGGCTACACGACTCAGCAGATTCTGGCGCGAGAGAATGAACTCCGTCAGCAGTCGATCAGTTCGACTCGGCAAGCTCTGAAGGAGCATTTCGTTCTCGATCGAATCGCCACGAAAGAGAGCATCGAAGTTACGCCGATCGACATCGAATCCGAGATTAACATGATGGCCGTACAGCGCGGCGAGAGTGCTCGAAAGGTGCGTGCTCGCCTGCAAAAGAGTGGTGTGATCGAGAATCTCGAAGCACAGATTCGCGAGCGTAAAGCGGTCGATCTCATTCTGAGGACAGCTCAGTTTGAAGATGTTGCCGCTCCGGTCGCCACCGATAGCGATGATGTTCAGGCGTTGTCGCTGTCGATCTGCGGGATGTCGTCGGTCGTGGTTGATCCCAACGATGAGGACGATGGTAAGAAGGCCTGAACGACACTTTCATTTGATGATGAACCTTCAACCGGCTGCCTCCAGCCGGTTGTTTTTTTGACTGATTCAGGTGATTCATCGGGCTTGTCGAGAATGGACTTAGCGCCTACTCTTCCCCGCCAACTTGCTGGCGGGTGGAATGCCCAATCACCATCGAGTCAGGCAAATCCACCCTACCGAATTGTCTTGTTCAACTGTATCGAGGGATTCCGAATGCTGGAGTCGATGTCACGTTCGTTTAGCCCTCAGGCCAATGCGTCCCGCGATTATTCGCGACAGCGCCAAATGGGTATTGGCGATTTGCTCTTGGAAAATCGGATCGTCTTTCTCGACGGTCCCATTCATGACGCCAGTGCCAACGTCATTGTGATGAAGCTGCTTTATTTGCAGTCGGAGAACAAACACCAGGACATTCATTTCTACATCAATTCACCCGGTGGATCGGTCACCGCCACGATGGCGATCTACGACACCATGCAGTTCATTCAGTGCAGTGTCGCGACGTACTGCGTCGGGATGGCGGCCAGCGGCGGGGCGATTCTCGTCGCCGGTGGCACTAAGGGAAAGCGGTTCATCCTGCCTCACGCCAAGATGATGATTCATCAACCGCACGGTGAGGTCGGTGGCCAGGTTTCCGACATTGAGATCCAAGCGAAAGAGATTCTCGAAACGCGCGACATTCTGAACGTGATCCTGCATGAGCACACCGGCCAGCCGGTGGAAGTGATCGCCAAGGACACCGGGCGGGATCGTTATCTGAATGCGATGCAGGCCAAGGAATATGGCTTGGTCGATGAGGTTCTTTCCAAATCGGCCAAGGCCAAACCGACACCGTGAGCCAGCCTCCGGTCTCGCCTTTATCAAGGCATTCCGCGAAGACTGCCGACTCGGTTTTCAATTTCACTCCGCCCACATTAGCGAGCCTGCGATGACTTCCCTCGTTCCGTTCGTAATCGAAAAAAATGGCCGCGAAGAGCGGGCCATGGACATCTACAGCCGCCTGCTGCGTGACCGAATCATCCTGCTGGGAAGTGCCATCAACGATGATGTCGCCAACAGCATTGTGGCCCAGTTGCTGTATCTTCAGTTTGAAGATGGCAAAACGGACATCTCGCTATACATCAATAGCCCCGGTGGCTCGATCACGTCCGGCATGGCGATCTACGACACCATGCAGTTCGTGACTTGCGATGTCGCGACATACTGCATGGGCCAATGCGCCAGCATGGGTGCGATGCTGCTCACCGCCGGCACTAAGGGGAAGCGGTTCGCGTTGCCGAACAGTCGCATCATGATTCACCAACCGTTGGCCGGCATGCAGGGGACGGCAGTCGAGTTGGAGATTCACGCGAAGGAAGTCCTGCGCACCAAACGTCGCATGAACGAACTGATGCTCAAGCACACGGGCCAGACGTTGGATAAGATCGAGAACGACACCGATCGCGACAACTTCATGTCCGCAGAAGAAGCTTGCTCGTACGGCTTGATCGACGCCGTTTTGGAAAAGCTGCCGATGCCACCAACTGCGACGTGAAGCTGACTCACAGGCTGGTCATGACCAATTCGATCACCGAGTACCTCGGCCGATCGCCCGCATCACTCGGCCAAGGAAGTCCGCGTCATGCCCACTCCATTCAGAACTTCAATTCCGCTCAAAACGTTGCCGCTGCTCGGTCTTGTCCTATTTGTCGCCATCGGCACTCTGGGGTGTGGTTCACCCGAGCGGAAGAGCCTCGCCGACAAGTTGCCGTTTCTGAAGCATCAGAACGATTCGCCTCAAGAGGCCGAGTTCCGACAGAAGTTTGTTGCCGAGCGCGATCCCGCTGCTTTTAAGTGGCTGCTCACGCACCGCATTCACAACGAAATGTCGGTTGCGGAAGTGGCGAGTGTGCTGGGCGAAGCGGGTGAGCGACGGTTCGACGACCGTGAGTACAAGACCAACGGCGGCAACTACCACACGACTGATGTCGGCTATCAGTGGGGGCCGGACCGAACCGGTCACACCGTCGTTCTCTTCTTCCGAGACGGCAAGCTCATCCACTTTGATCCGGCCGAAATCAGTGAGTGATCTCGGCCTGTCGCAGCGGTGCTGTGATTCTGGTCCTCAAATTCGCGAACTCCGCCGGGCTTGCCCCGATGGAGTCAGGTCATTGCACTTCATTTGTGTTCATCTGAATCAGTGAAGTGAGTAGCGCAAAGCCCTGCGAGCCACCGGGGCAAGCCCGGTGGGGTCGCTGGTTTCAAGTCCGGTTAGCGCGGGTACGATAACTCCTTCCGCTGGCCTTTCATCACTGGAGTCGCCGCACATTCAGGACAACCTGCCGCCATGCCTCGCATACCCATTGACTCGCTCGACGACCCGCGTGTGCGGATGTATCGCGATCTGAAGACGAGCAATCTTTTGCGAGATGGAAAACTGTTCATCGCGGAGGGGACCAAGCTGGTTGAGCGGTTGCTGTCGAGTGACTTTCGAGTCGAGTCGATTCTCGTTGCCGAACGTCGCGCTGACGAATGGGCTGGGCAAGTTCCCGACGACGTGCCGCTGTACGTCATCCCGCAGCAGGTTGGCGAGCAACTCACGGGCTTCAATTTTCATGTGGGTGTGCTGGCGTGCGGTCACCGAAAACCAACGCGATCGCTGGATGAAGCACTACCGCCGCTCAATCCACAAGTGGCACCCGCTCCGGTGACACTGGCCCTCTGTCCGAACTGCGACAATCCAGAGAACCTCGGTGCGATCATCCGCATCAGCGCGGCCTTCGGCATCGACGCGTTGTTACTGTCGCGAGATGGCTGTTGCGACCCGTTCTCGCGCCGCGTGCTGCGAGTCTCGATGGGGACGGCCTTACGGCTACCGATCATCGAGTCGTCCGATCTCGAACGCGACGTGAAACGATTGCGTGACGAGTGGCAAGTCGAGCTGATCGCGACTGTGTTGGATGAGTCGGCCGAATCGCTGTCTCTATCGGCGCGAGGCAATCGTGTCGGTCTCCTCTTCGGTAACGAAGCGGATGGCCTCGATGCGCGTTGGCGGAGTCTTTGTCATCGCGAAGTGACCATCCCCATGCACGGTGGCACAGACTCGCTGAACGTCGCCATTGCGGCGGGCATCTTCCTGCATCACTTCGCGAAGTCGGACACGAGCGCTCGTTGAGACGAGCGCCCGCAGCGCCAACTCGCAGCGTGAGCGAGGAGGTGCTGTTTCATTTCGGCGAGCTGCGGGAGAAGTCGTTCCCCAAAGTAGGCGAGTCACTCCGTGACTCGAAGATTCCGGTCACGGAGTGACCGGTCTACTCACCTTTTGCGGCTCGCCTTGCTGGCGGTTTTCGCTTTTCGACCGCGTCCTTGCTCACGCTGCGGGTTGGTGTTGCGAGTGTGCACCCCGTTTCGTCGTCTCTCCGGCAAGGCTACAATCGGCCCGCCGATACGGCCTCTTCTGCTCGAACTCGTTCGTCTTCACAACGGCCCCGCCCAGGAACCGTCCTCATGAGCATGCTCCCCATTGTTTTGGTGTCGGCGGCGATTTTGTCTGTCGCGTACTGGACCTACGGGCCATTGCTGGTTCGACTGTTGAAGCTCGACCCTCAAGCCAAGACGCCCGCGTTTGAGTTGCGCGACGATGTCGATTACTCGCCGCTGGCTCCGAATGAATTGTTGAGTCAGCACTTTTCCGCCATCGCGGCGGCCGGGCCGATTGTGGGTCCGATCCTCGCCGGAGTGATGTTCGGCTGGCTTCCAGCACTGATCTGGATTCTGGTCGGTTCGATCCTGATCGGCGGCGTCCACGACTTCACCGCGCTGGTGGCCTCGATCCGTCACAAAGCCCGTTCGATCGCTGAGGTTGTGCGCGACCACATGAGTCATCGCGCGTTCGTGCTGTTCCTGACCTTCGTCTGGCTGGCGTTGGTCTACATCATCGTCGCCTTCACCGACATCACCGCTGCGTCGTTCATCGGCGTGCAGAAGCTGGAGAACGGACAGGATGTGACCGGAGCGGGGATCGCCTCCTCGTCGCTGATGTATCTCGCGCTGCCGCTCATCATGGGACTGGCGATGCGATACACGAAGCTCTCCATCGGTTGGGCGACGGTCATCTTCTTGCCGCTGATCGGCGTGTCGATCTGGGCGGGACAGTTCCTGCCCGTGGATATGACTGCCATGTTGAAGACTTTCATCCCGACGGCTGACGACAAGCTGGCTCACAAGACGTGGGATGTCCTGCTGCTCGGTTATTGCTGTGTCGCTTCGGTCGTTCCGATGTGGTTGCTGCTCCAGCCGCGAGGCCATCTCGGCGGCTACTTCCTCTATATCGCACTCGGTGCGGGCGCTTTGGGCCTCGTGTTTGGAGGGGCAACCATCGAGTACCCCGCGTTCAACGGCTGGACCACACCCAAGGGTGAGACTCTGTTCCCGGTGCTGTTCATCACGATCGCGTGCGGAGCGTGTTCGGGCTTTCATTCACTGATCGCATCGGGGACGACCTCAAAGCAGTTACGTTACGAGACCGACGCGAAGCTGATCGGCTACGGAGCGATGCTGCTCGAAGCGATGGTCGCGATCGTGTCGCTGAGCTGCGTGATGATCCTCGCCAAGGATGCCGTTCTGCTGAAGAACCCGCAGCCCAATCTGGTCTATGCGCAGGGGATCGGCTCACTGCTGGAACGGTTCGCGGTGACAGTGCGAAGCTGCGGCTGGGGCAGCTTCAATCTGTCGGCTCAGTTGACCGTGTCGTTCGCGCTGATGGCGTTCACGACGTTCGTTTACGACACGCTTGATGTTTGCACACGACTCGGACGCTACATCATTCAGGAATTGACGGGCTGGCACGACGCGAAGGGCCGCTGGCTGGGAACGCTCCTTACCGCAGGCGTTCCGGTGATCTTCGTGACTCAATCGCTGACGGGAGCCGACGGCAAGCCGGTTCCACTCTGGCGCGTCTTCTGGGCGTTGTTCGGAGCCAGCAATCAATTGCTCGCCGCGTTGACGCTGCTCGGCGTGACAGTTTGGCTGTGGCGGACCCGGCGTCAGGTCTGGGTGCTGTTCGTCACCGGCATCCCCACCGTCTTCATGTACACGATGAGTACCTGGGCCTTGGTCCGCATGATCTTCAGCACGCTGAACGAAATTCAAACCACGCCCAATCCCCAGCAGATCAAATACATTTTGTTGGGCATCTCATCGTTGTTGGTCGTCCTCGCGCTGGCGATGCTGGTCGAAGCGGTGCTCGCGCTGGTGAAGTTCGACGACGGTCGCTCACGTCCGAATGCTCCCGCGCCGGCGCTGGCCGCAACTTGACAGCAAGAAAAACTCGCGATTAGCGACTGCACTGCCCCGGTCGCTCCGAGTGTCCGGGGCAGTTTTACGTACGGACTCGTGATTCATCGGGCGGACTCCGTCATTTCAATTGAAGCCCCACGCCATGACGTTGATTGAGTGCGGCGGATGCAACGCGGTTTTCGAGATGACATGCGTGGTATGTCCGAACTGTGGGCGTTGTCCCGCGTGCGGTGAACCACGGATCGCGATCCAATAACGGAGCGAGCAACAGCACTGCCCCGATTTTGATGCACCGTATTGCACTGGTTGCGGTCGATGTCATGGTTGTGGCGCGATCCGCTTTCAGAATCTTGCGGTTTGTGAGTGTGGCTTCCCAACAGATGCCACCCGACAAGAGCATGTCGCGAAGTCGTTTGAGATTGATCGGCCCAAGCGATTTGGCTGCATGACCATGCTCACGGCATGCGCCCTCTCGTTTGTGTTGGGAGCAATGTTGGTGCTTCGATAGATCTCGCACAGCCAAGAGAGAGATGTATTAGGCACGCCAAAAGGCTCACACTTTGGGGAACAATGCGGTCCACAATGGCGGGCCGAGGACGAGCAGGCCCACGGCGATGGCGGTGATTCCGAGTAACAGGACCGCTCCGGCCGAGACATCCTTGGCGACCTTGGCGCGCTCATGCCATTCGGGGGAGAGGAGATCGACGAGCGCTTCGACCGTCGTGTTGATGGTCTCCCCCGCGCAGACG
Source organism: Schlesneria paludicola DSM 18645 (assembly GCA_945862235.1). Taxonomy (GTDB): domain Bacteria; phylum Planctomycetota; class Planctomycetia; order Planctomycetales; family Planctomycetaceae; genus Schlesneria; species Schlesneria paludicola_A. Next base: position 24,347 of record CAMAYU010000035.1, on the reverse strand, counting down.
GCCCCGATCGTCAGTAGCAGGATGGCCCAGCGGATTGAGTCCACCTGCAACCATGCGGCCAGCGCCACCGCAGCCAGCGCGGCGATCACATGCAGCCGAGCGTTTCGCTGCGTGAGGAATGTGTGGAAGAGTCCCGCCCACGCATGAGAGACGCTGCGGAGAAAGCTCGGCTGATGCATCGGGGCAAATCCAAAACACGTGGGTTTCTAAGCGTTCGGTAGCAGAGTAGTCGGGTCACGGAGTGCCCCGTCTACTCTGAAAGCCCGCGCGGTTCTAACGACTCAGTTTTGTTTGGTTGCCGCGGCCGGTCGCGCGACTTTCGTTCCGTAGACCAGCACGTCGTCGAAGTGGCCGGTGTCATCGAACGAGCCGATGCCGACCTGGCCCCAAGTGAAGGTCTTGTCCACGGCTGTCATCACCGGCACATTCATGTCGTCGAAGAAGACTTCGATCTTGCCACTTTCAACCTCGCGCACGACCCGCGCGTGGTGCCATTCGTTGTCCCACTTGGTTCCCTCGGTGGTCTTCGTGGAGATCTTCTTGCGCGGCTCGTTGTTGACGATGAAGATCTGATTCGCGTGGTCATCGGTCTTCTGGCCGAGATGCACGTAGTACAGATGGGCCGGGTCTTGGTAACCGAAGAAGAGGCACAGCGAGCGGTGCGGGTAGTCGCGGGCGGTCGATTGCAGTTTCACGTCGAGCACGCAATTCCCGACGATCACGTCCTTGGCGACCGACCGATTGAACGGTGATCGCACCGGTGTTTTAGTCACGAGGTGTTGGAACTGGCTGCCGACCTTGTTGCCATTTTGTATGTCGATCTTCCACGCCTTGGGTTCACTCGGTTCCCAGCGGTCGAGGTTGCCGGACTCAAAGTCGTCGCGAAAGACCAGCGGTAGACCGAGCAATGTGGCGAGCGGCTCATCACCGCGTGAGACGCTCGGCATCATCAGCCCGAACGCCACGAATGCGGACAACAACAACCGGAGCGAGCAACGCATGAAGGACTCCAAAACAGAACGACATCGCGGAATGAAAGGACACGAACCCGAAGCGTGAGCGAGCAGGCATGAGAACCACCTGCCCTCGTCATTCATGGAGCCTCCTCGCTCACGCTTCGGGTTGGTGTGGTCGAGGGCTATTCGTTTCCGGGGCGTCTCGGATTGTCCGGGCCGTTGCGAGGTCGGTCGAAGGGGCGACCTCCGTCCGGCCGATCGGGCATCCGGTCGCGAAGGAATTGGCCGGGGCGCGGGCCATCACCGCCGGGCGGTCGTTGCAGTGGCGGAACTCCCAAAGTGACGAGCATCCTGTCGAGCTGCTCCTTCAGGCCGCGTAGGCGTGGCCGAGGATCGTCTTTGCGACCGGCAAAATACTTCTCCTCAAGTATGCGGTTGCGTTCAAACTTGGACAGCAATGTCAGCCGCTCCTGTTCTCGCTGGTCCAAGGAGTCGAACGCCTGTTGTAGATCAGCGGGCATCGGGTATTGAGCTTTCGTTTCTTCCAGCGCTTTGTGCATGATGCCACCAAAGATCAAGTGGATGATTGTCTGGCGTCTCATGTCCAGGTTGCGATGGAGCCGGTCTTTCAACTCGCGACGTTCGATCGCCGACTCGAGTTTTTGCTGGAGCCTCTGATCGGGCCATTCCCGTGCCCCACCGAGAGATGCCTGAATGCTGGTTCGGAGAACTTCGAGGTAGTAGTTGAGGAGCCACTCCTCGTTCGACTTGTCTCGCTCGAGACCAATCTCGCTCGCGATGACTTTCATGACAGCCGACAACTCGGGTGGCAATAAGTACGTTCCCGGTGGCAGTCCACGCGGAAAGAAAGGGCGGGAGTCGCCCACGGGGCCTGCGGGTGTTTCGGTCGGGGCCGCTTCATAGCGGGCGTCCTGTTCCCGTTTGAACCTCGTGACGATGGCCACTTTTCGGGCCGGGTCCAACTCCTGGCTCAGTTCGTCGCGCTGGCTGGGTGTGAGTGTCGTCAGCCACGCGGTGTACTCGCTCAACAAATTCGAGAGCTTACCGCCACTCGTCTTGTCTGCTTCGAGCTTCTGATGCAGGTCGCGGTAGTGCGCCTGTTGATCGGGGGAAAGCTGTCGAAATTCGACGATGTTCCGCTGCAAGCGGTCTCGCTCCAACTCCGACAACTTCTCGACTTGCCGATAGCGGTCGTCGAGGGGATTGGTCGCGGAGACCTTGGCGGCGGGAGGCTTGCCGACAACAGGACTAGGATCGGCGGCACTCGCCCAGCAAGGCCACACAAGCCCGAGCGAGTAAGCCAGCACGCACGCCAACCGAGCGGCTTGTGGTCGAGAAACGTTGCCCACGCGGTTAAACGAGAACATCTTTTGTGAATGGCATCGCTCAGACATGGTTCAACCTTTCTCGGCGGTCGTGTCGAACGTGCTGCTGCGATTGAGTTGTTCCAGAAAGTCGATCGTTTGGATTTCCTGATAGTCATCGAATCGTTGCAGCACCGGTAGGTCTTCCAGCATCTGTTCCTGCTCGTTCGGGATCCAACGCGCGGTGACTTGAAAGCCCAGCCAACCGGAGACACCCAACGCGGCAAGCCAGACCGCGACGACCGCTCCCTTCTTCAACAGGCCGAACCACGGTTGTTCGGTGATGTCGTAAGGAACTTCGCCCACCTTGAGCGTCGTCATGGTTCGTTCGAGGAACTCTTCCGATGCGTTCGGCGTCGGCAGGGCATCGAGCATCTCCCACGTGCGTGCGAGTGCCTCGACCTCATGCCGGGCGACTTCGCTACGGGCCAAGACCTGATCGATCGCCTGGGCCACGGCGTCGGGAAGCTCCCCGTCCAAGTAGGCCACTAGATCGTCACGTTGGTCGGCGGAGAGTCTGAGTACCTTTTCCATTGCTGTTCAGAAATCCCAAGCACGAAGAACCAAAACTCAAACTTCAAAAGAATCGCCCGATGGAAGCCTGACGCGCAAGCGAAGCACGCTCGGCCACGGACACTTCGCTTGCGCGTCAGGCTTCGATTTGCAGATTTGAAGCATTCCCTATTTCGCTTCTCGCCCCAACTGCATGTATGGCTCCAGCGCCAGCCGCAGATTTTCGCGTGCCCGCGACAGAAGCGACTTCACGGCGGAGGCCGACATTTCCATCGCCTCACCGATGTCTTCGTAGCTCATGTCCTCGTACTTGTTCAGCAAGACGGCCAGTCGCTGGCGTTCGTTCAATTGTTCCATCGCCTGCTGAACGACGGCTTGAAGCTCCTGCTTGTCCAACTGCCGCGCGGGCATCAGCCCCGACTTCTCGACGGCGAGCTGTTCCTGCGGTCGGACGCCCAACGGACCCGACTCGCTTCCCGCCAGATTCACTTCCTTGCGACGGCCCTTCGACCGGCGCGAGTTACTCGCCAAGTTGTTGGCGATCCGAAACAGCCACGTCGAAAAGCGTGCGGTCGGCTGATAGCCATGCCGCGCGCGATAGATCCGCAAGAACACGTCTTGAGCCAAGTCTTCCGCCGCTTCCTTGCTGGAAACCAAGTGAAAGAAAATGTTTGTCAGTCGATCCTGATAAGCCTTCACCAACTGTGTGAACGCCGCGTCATCACCCTCCTTGGCGCGCAGCATGAGCTGGACTTCTGGATCCCGCAGGTAGCCAGATTCATCAGGGGGCGAGGAAGGTGGGGCGTTGGCAGGCACGGGGAACGGGTCTCATCGCGAGCGACTTGCCACGCGGCGGTGACTGAACACTTCGCGCGGCAAAAGGTTTCCGAACGACCCACAAAAATTTGACGGGCAGGACCGTTGCGGCGAGGCGAGATCATGCCGACTGGTCGTTCCAAGGGGAAGTCTCTCGATGGATCAATTGCCACGATGGAGGGTGCCGTCGGTTGAAGGAAATCTCCCCCCCATCGGGCTGGTCCCGATGGAACCCGGTCTTTGCACGACTTCTTGTACTGCGGGAGTTGACCTCGCGTCGGGCTAGTTTTGAAATCCGATCTCGTGGTCCCGTTGTGCGAGTCATGAAATCTCGTAGTGCAAAAACCTGCGAGCCACCGGGGCAAGCCCGGTGGGGTGTTGTTTCGACGATGGCTATACTCCCGCTCGTCCCTCGTTTGAACCGCCCGCCTGCCGAACAGTTCCGCCGCACTTTATCCCACCCGAGCCGCTCGCCATGACGATCAGTTCACTGCCGCTTAGCTATTGCACCAATGTTCATCCGGGGCGAACGGTCGCCGAAGTCGAAGACGGTCTCGACCGTTTCACGCTGCCGATCAAAACCAACTACGGCGGCGAGTTGGCGGCCGGACTGTGGCTCGCCGCGCCGGTCGTGCGAGAACTCGAACAGTCGTCCGACGGTGTGCAGCGGTTCGCGGACGGACTTCGATCGCGAGGGCTGTCGTGTTACACGTTGAACGCCTTCCCCTACGGAGACTTTCATTCGGCGCGTGTGAAAGAAAACGTCTATCTCCCCGATTGGACACAGCCGAGCCGCCTCGACTACACGCTGGCGTGTGCCCGCGTGTTGGCGGCACTGCTCCCCGAAGGCGTTGAGGGGAGCATCTCGACCGTGCCGCTCGGCTTCAAACCGTTCGAGCATCCCGTGGACTTCGCCGATCGCTGCGCGGACCAATTGATTGAGTTGGCTCGGGGTTTGAGTCGCCTCCACCACGAGACCGGCCGATTGATTCGCCTCGCCATCGAACCCGAGCCGTTCTGCGTGATCGAGACCACCGCCGAAACGCTCTCGTTCTTCGCGCGCCTGCGTTCGCGCGCGGCTGACGTTCGTGCTCTCGAAGTGGTGCGCGAGCATCTCGGCGTCTGTTACGACGTTTGCCATCAGGCGGTCGAATTTGAAGACGTTCCCGCTTCAATCCGGTCTCTCGTCGCCGCCGACATTCGCATCAACAAGGTCCACATCACCTGCGCCATCGAAGTCGCGGAACCGGGTCGCAACGAAGAGGCCCGCCGCATCCTCGCCCGCTACGTCGAACCGCGCTACCTGCATCAGACGTTCGCTCGACTGAATGATGCGGGGCGATCGAAGCCGACTGGCAACGCCAGTCGCACGGTGACGCAGGTCGATCTCGACGAACAACTCGCCGCGTCGCCTTCGGCCGAGTTCCGCGATGCCCCTCTGTGGCGCGTTCACTTCCACGTCCCGGTCGATGCCGAACATCTCGGCCCGCTCGGCACGACGCGCGGCGAGCTGAAGCAGGCCCTCGCGACGCTCCCCGAACTCCACTACGCGCCGCATCTCGAAGTCGAGACCTACACTTGGGAAGTCCTCCCCGGCGGCGGAACACCCAACATCGTCGAAGGCTTCACGCGCGAGTTGCTCGCCACGAAGAAACTGCTTTGGGGATGAGGGACGATCTTTGGGGTGGAGACTTTCGGTCAGGCGTTTCGGCGGAGTCAGGAGACCCGTGTTGAGCTTGGCTCGTAAGCCGAACAGGGTCTGTTAATCATTGTTGAAATACCCGTAGCACAGGCGGCTCGCCTGTGTTTTCCAACTCGAAATCTGAGCAGGCGAGCCGCCTACTCTCCGTATTCAACAGGTTGTTAATCGTCGGCCGAGTTCGCGCTCGTGTCGGTGTGAACGTGAACTTCTACGGAGCGATGCCATGCCGAACAATTTGCCAAGTGACGTCCCTCGTTGGATCCCCGTCGTGCTATATGCGGCGGCGGCTTACAACGTCGCGTGGAGTGCGTTTGTCGTTCTGTTTCCTCTCGCGCCGTTTCGGTGGATGGGAATGGAGCCGCCGAATTATCCGGCGATCGTGCAGTGTCTCGGCATGGTGATCGGCGTGTACGGCGTCGGCTATGCGCTGGCCGCGCGCGATCCGGTGACGCGCTGGCCGCTGGTCTTCGTGGGACCGTTGGGCAAGGTCTTCGGCCCCCTCGGTTTTGTCTACGCGGCGTCCATGAACGAGTTCCCTTGGCAGGCGGGGTGGACCATCATCACCAATGATCTCGCGTGGTGGCTTCCCTTCACCGCGATCCTGATTCACGCGGCGCGACTCAACGACGCGCGGCGCACACAGTCCGAAAGATTGACGCTCGAAGAAGCCCTGCGTACCGCCACGACCCAGCGTGGTGACACACTGCTCGAACTATCACGACAGCAGCCGCTGCTGCTCGTCTGCGTGCGGCATTCCGGGTGCGCGTTCTGTCGGGAAGCGCTGCACGATCTGGCCGGGCAGCGCGAGGCAATTCGATCAGCGGGCGTGCGACCGATCGTCGTTCACATGGGATCGGTCGCTCAAGGGGATACGCTCCTGCGACAACACGGTCTCGACGACATCGACCACGTCAGCGATCCAGATCGCCGCGTTTATCGTGGATTGGAACTGAGACTCGGCACACTGAGCGAAGTATCCGGCCTGTCCGTCATCTGGCGGGCACTCTTTGAAGGAACGCTCTTCCGGTTCGGCTTCGGCCCAATGATCGGCCACGGCTTGCAGATGTCCGGCGCGTTCGTCGTGCAAGACGGTCGCATTGTGCGCGCCTTCCGCGCCCGCACTTCTGCGGAACGTCCGGACTACGCTGAGATGGCCTGCTCGATAAGTTGATCGGACCCAAGAGGTCTTCAGTCCAGACGATGAATCTCAGCCAACATGCCGTTCCAAAGTGCGATTCGTTGTGAGATCGCTTGTGATGCTGCAGCGATTGCCTCGTCCCGCCGCAGCGGCTGTTGGTTACAAAGCTTATCGACCAGCCTGCTCGCAAGTGGCCCATGTTCGTCGCCATCCAGTTCGATGTGCCGCTGGAGGTAATGAACGAGACGCTCGACGTTGACTCCCTCTTGAGGCAGCGACACGACCAGACGTGAGAACATGTCCGGAATGACATCTTCGCGGCCATGAAAAAAGGCGGACGCGATTTCGTGGGGCTGTCCAAGCGAGACCAGTTGGAGTGTCGCACTCACGAAGCCACGAGTACTCGGCAGGATCGTAGCTTCAGCGAGTGCCTGCTCGGCAGGAACTTGCCGACGGAGCTTGCCCACAAACTCGCAGATCGGTTTCGTATCGGCCCCGACCTCCTCCATGGCCTGCAGGTACAGCTCAAAGTGACTGGCATAGCCACCGTGTCCGTCGTCATCGCATTCTTCTCCCAACACGATCTCGTTAATGAATCGGCTGGCTGTGGCATCGACCGGCGGCAGCCACGGAACAGTCGTGCAGGTCACGATCTGCTGCAATCGTTTGAGCAGCGACATGAAGTCCCAAACGGCGAAAACGTGCTCGCGCATGAAGACGCGCAAACTATCGACGTTTCGCACCGAATCGTAGAGCGCGTGATCGAGCAATTGTGTACGGAGTTTGTCGAGACCGTCGTTGTGGTCCGAGACATCAGGTGATTTCTGCATTGTCAGTCTTTCTAACAGGGGTGGTTCGTGAAGCGAGTTTGGAACTCGCAATTTCAGTGGGGACGAGCGCGATCACGCCTCATCCTCGATCCGTGTGCGACTCCACGATTGCGAATCATTCCTGCGGGTGACGAGTTTATCCATTCTTCAAAATCACCACGTCGGGCAGCAGTCGTAGCGGAATGGCGGCAAAGTTTTGTTCGGCCTCCCAGTAGGCGTGCCAGTCAGCCCAATTCAGGGAGTGCTCGGCAAACAGGAGTGAGCCAACAGGAAGGGGGATCAGCCCGGACGCACGTGCCCGATTACGCGGCCGAGGAATCGACATCGGAGCTTCATCCAGTGAGTAATGAACTTCAGTCTCGTAACGCCCCAGAGGCCAAACGACGAGGCCCGTCGGGGCAATGTCGTAGGGATGATAGTCAGGTATCAAACAGGATGTGTTTACCGCAGATGCTGCATCGACAATCGAGGCCACCTCCGGAACTCTTGGTGCGGCCAGTTGGCTCTCAATTTGTTCTCGCACCAGATCGACGGACCCGACTTTGTAGAGTCCTGCCAGCGCCGTTCGGAACACGGCGCGGTCTTCGTCGGTCAATTCCGTCAGCCAACCGAGTTCGGCCACGGTCGCGATCAACCAGCCCGATTGTTCGTCGAACTCGATCTGCATCGGATCGTTGGGCTGATCGCGGTCGAGCAATAGGATCGTCACGCGGTTCGTCGCCAGTTCGACGTGACCGACCGCCAGCGATCGTTCGCGAAACGTGCGGCTGGCTGACAGCAACGCGATCAGTTCACGATCGACAAAGTGGCGCAAGCTCTCCGCCTCGTGATGCAGCTTTTCGGTATAGCGAGCTTGTTTGTTGACGTTCGGATTTTGATGAGCCTTGCGAGCGGCGCGGCGTCGGCGCGCGAACAACTTCGGGATCGTCCCCGAATGAAAACCGGGGCAGAGCAGCCGCAGTAGGGACTCGCCGTGGTGGCCGATCCGCGCGGGACGCAGTTTGCGCGGACGGTTCGCCGCGTAGAGCTTCCAGTTCTCTTTGAGTTCCCAAACGAGGAACCCGAACACACCGGGGATTGCCGTCACCACCAGCGGTCCGATCGCGTTGGCCAGCACCGTCCCAAGGAACGGCGTCAGAGGTGCGGCCAACAAATACGTGATGTGAACGGCCCACGGCAGGATCATCTTGTGCGAGACCGTCACCACCGGGAAGTGCTTGATCGGATTGATCTGTGGTTCGATCAGCAGTGTCACGCAGAACCGCACGACGCCGTGAACGAACGACCAGACTAATCCCAGCACCGCCTTCACGGCGAGTGCGATGGCCGATTCACCGCTGCGGAATCGCAGCCATTCATCGACGGCGTACAGCACTCGTTCCAACCCGTCCATCAACCACTGAAACGCATCGACGATCAGCGTGAACAGTCCGAGCAGCAGATGCGTGCGGATGCGATACCACAGCCGCGACAGGAACTCGCGCGTCAGCTCTTCGGTGTCGCGACCGAACCGCGAGTTGAGGACCGCGACGCAAACGATCAACACCGCGAGACTCGACCACCGGTTCGGCCAGTCGTACACACTGAGCCACGGCAACACGACGCAAAAGATCGAAGTTACCAGCACCGGCGCGATGACGAACCGGCGGAATAATTTCATCGGGAAGCTTTTCAACACCCATTCGACCGGAGAGAACGCGAGCACGTGGCGTGGCACTTCGACCAGCGCGACACGCAGCACCGTCCAAGTGGCTCGCAGCACCGCTTCGACCGCATTCCGAAACGGAGGCGCATGAATCAGCGCGAAGAGGAAGCAACCGAGCAGGAACATGTTCAGACGGCTGTAGACCCAGTGGTGACGAACCGTCGCGTGAGTGGCATGGGCAACGGGCGCGGCAACGGGAGTTGAGTGATCGCTCGCCGACGCAGGTGTCTCAACCGCGAACGGTTCTGGTTCCGGTTTGATCGCTGGCGGATCTGCGGCAGCAACGGTGTCGAGGTTCGGTTCGCCCACCACAATCGGTTTGAGTTCGCCCTCGTTCGCAGGGGCGGGTTTCGTCGGCGGATGCGTCGTCACATGGGGATCAACAACCACATGAGCTGCCACCGGCGCAGCAGATCCCAACGCCAGATGCGCGATCTCTTCGACCGCCATCAGCGACAGGAACGACAACCCGAACGGCAGAAACAAATACTTGGTGAGCATTCGGCCGAACGTCGTCCCATAGGCGAGCGAGTTCATCCGCTGCATCCACTGCAAATAGAACGGGCCTCGCTGATAGACGCCGTCGATGCGCGATGCCAGCAGCTTGTCCGCGCGCAACAGGGGGTCGCCCGTGAGGAACTCGCGCGCGTTGGTGAGGTCCGGTATCTTGAGTTGGTTCCGTGCGATCGCGTCACGCATCTCGCCCAACGTCAGGAACCCGCGCTGCACGACTCTGTCCAACAACTCGTGGACGACCTTGCGGAAGGCGACTCGCTCGACAACGCCGTTCGGGACGAGTCCCGCCTCCATCAGCGCGTCCGTGACGAGTGGTTCCATGCGCTTGCGCAGCAGGTGTTCGGCGGCATCGGCGGCGGCGTGCAAGAGGACGCTGAGTTCCCTTCGACCGGCCGCGTCGATCTGTACGGCGGGGACGCGCAGCGCCGCACTTCGCAAATGCTTCGACATCATCACGACCCGCTGATTGGGGAGCGGTCGCTTGAGCGGGTCCTTGCCAAGCCGCCTCAGCCAACGCAGCAGATCGACTTTGTAAATCTCCTGCTCGTGATCGAGGCAGACTTGCTGGAGGTCGTACAGCAACCGCGCGTTGGCGTTCCAGAAGCCGCGCCGCGCCGCTGGCAGCAACCGCTCGCACATCGCCAGCCACGGTCGGGCATCATCGTCGGACAGTTCGAGCGCCGCCTGAACACGCAGCACGAGGAGCTCGATCTCTCGCAGCAACTCGCTCCGCGCGTCGTTCATCTGATCGAGCGGCGCGACATCAAACGCTTGCCGTCGAACGAGAGCCGCGCGGACGTTGTTGCCGTCCAGACGCAGCCGCTTCGCCCGTCGGACGTAGGCCGCATAGGCGCGCGGCGAACGGGACGAGAGATTGAGCTGCGACCCTTCCAGCAACGATTCGACCGCATCGGCGGGGCCTGTCGCGACGGGAGCGACCGCAGTCAGTGACCGCTCATGGGGACGAGTCGCCTCCAACAAAGCAACCGCATCGCAGTCGGGACCGATCAGCCGCAGTACGGCCTCTTCATCCGAGAGCGCGGGAAAATAGAGCGGCAACAGCGCGGGGGCGAATGCCCGCAACTCGTGCCAGACCGCGACGAACTCGGCATAGACCAGACGCGGATCGTCGGGTCGCACCAGCATCTGTTCGGCCCGCAGCACGGATCGAATCTCATCGAACTGCGTCTGACCGAGGGCATCAATGCGCCGTCGTAACTCGGACGAGGGCATCCGGTCGGTCGTCGTCTTCGGCCCCAACTCGAAATCAATGCGCGCGTGAAACAACAGCCGCCAGTAGTACCGCAACAAGTCCTCGCGGGAGAACTTCGACAGTTGGTCTTCTTCTGGCCGCGCGATCAGGATCAAGCGTTGCGGCAACGGCGTGTCGGCATCGACCCCCAATTCGTCCCGCGCAACGAGCCACAGCAAACGGTCGCGATCAATCACACACGACTTGCGATGCGGAGGCGGAACCCACGGACTGGCGATTTCCAACTCGTTCTGCCAGACGCGGCGCACGACGCGCGGCAGCACGAAGAACGCTCCTGGCTCACGCTCCCGACAAAGTTGCTCAACTTCGGCCACCCATTGCGCGGTGTGAGTCCCGGCGGTGGGCAAAGCGTTCGAGTTCGGCGGCGATATCTGTGGCGACACAGTCGGGCCAGCGTGCGAGTTCGCCGCCGATGAGCCTTCCAAACCAGTGGCATTCGTCTCCGTCACGTCATCCACATCCTGCAAGCGGTTCAGTCCCAGCGCGGATCGGAGATTACCGACCGAGACATCGAGACGCCAGCAGCACACGAACGAGATCAGCGTTCGTTGTTTGAGCGATTACTCATTCTGGCCGGATCGTTCGGCCAAGCGATCCGGCCAGATCGGCTACTTCGCTTCCAGCTTGTCGGCCTGCTCTTTGGCGGTGGCCAGCTCGCCCTTGCTGTCCTTGAGGTAGCCTTCGTTGGTGGTGCTCTTGATCGCGGCTTCGAGGTGTTCGATGGCGAGGGTGGGTTCGCCCGTTTCGAGGAAGACCTGGCCCAAGGCTCGATGGCAGAAGTGGAGCAGTTGTTCGCCGCGCAGCGCGGGATCGGCGGCGGCGGAAGCCTTGGCGGCTTCGGGGGCACGCGGCTTGTCCTTCGCTTTGATCCAGGCTTGGGCCGCTTCCTTCCAGTGCCACGCGGCTAGGTTTTTGTCGAGCGGGGCGATCTTCTCAAACAGTTCGGCTCCCTCCTTCAACTTGCTCTGCTTGACGTACTGCCACCTGCTGCTGCGTCTGGCCCGACAAGTAATGCAGCACAATCGGCTGACGGTACTTGGCGGGGAGGGCGTTCAGTTCCTCGTCGATCAACTGCCGATCATGCGACTCGGTCAGCTTGCCGAGAACATCTGGTTCGAGGAGCGGCAGCGGTTCGATCAGACCGGTCTCGCGCCGTCGGACCTTGCGCCGCGCGACCAGCATCGCCAGCCGATACGTCACTCCGTACAGCCAGTTCGTCAACGACGCCTGCTTGCGAATCGACTTCGCATCGCGGGCGAGAACCAGAAACGTGGCCTGAAACACGTCTTCCACATCATGAGCATTCCGCAGCACGCGGCGGCTGACTCCCGAGACCAGACCACAGTGACGCCGTACCAATTCTGCAAACGCGGCCTCATTCCGCTGAACGGCAAACAACGACAACAACTCAGCGTCGGCTTGAGTCGCCCGGCCGCATTCTGTTTCGCTTTGGTGAGGCTGCGTGTTCATTGTGGTGCCAGTATAGTTGCCGATGGCGAACGCTTCGGGCGTGAAATCTTTTGGGAATCGAGTTGAGTCTGGAGCGAGTTTCAAAACTAGCCCGACGCGCAAGCGAGGGCTTCACCGTCATCGAATGTCCAGCCCTCGCTTGCGCGTCGGGCTAGTTCTACGAGGCGCAAATAAGTTTTGAAATGTGTTCTTACGCAGACGCCGCCCCGCTCGCCCTGTTGAGAACATGCCTCTTTCCGCTGGTCTGACTTTGTTGTGAGGTGGCCGATGTTTCGTTGTGTTCGTTGGAACAGTGTGTGGTCTGTGGTGGCGATGGGACTCGTCGCAGTTGACGCGGCGAGTGTGTTTGGTCAGGCGGCCGAACAACCTCGCACGCCCGTATCGTTTCAGCAGCAGGTGCGACCGCTGTTGTCGAACACCTGCTTTCGCTGTCACGGTCCCGATGAACATGAGCGACAGGCGGGGTTGAGGCTCGATCGGCGCGAGTCGGCTGTGTCGAAGCTTGAGTCCGGCAAGACGGCCATCTCGCCGGGGAAACTCGACGCGAGTGAGATCGTGCGGCGGATCAACTCGACCGATCCCAACGTGATGATGCCGCCGCCATCGCTCAATAAACCGCTGAGTCCTGCCGACAAGCAGACGCTCACCGCGTGGATCGAACAGGGGGCCGAGTACCGCGAACACTGGTCGTTCGTCGCACCGACTCGACCCGCGCGGCCGGTCGTGAAGCTCGCGAGTTGGCCGAAGAATGAGATCGACCATTTCATCCTCGCGAAGCTGGAACGAGAGGGCCTTGCGCCGTCGCCCGCTGCGGACAAGATCACGCTCATCCGACGAGTCACTCTCGATCTGACCGGCCTCCCGCCGACGCTCGCCGAGGTCGATGCGTTCCTCGCCGACACGAGTCCGCAGGCTTACGAGAACGTCGTCGATCGCTTGCTCAAGTCGCGACGGTTCGGTGAACGGATGGCCGTCGATTGGCTCGACGCGGCCCGCTTCGCCGACACGCATGGGTTTCATATCGACTCGGGCCGCGACATGACGCGTTGGCGCGACTGGGTGATCGAAGCTTACAACTCGAACCTGCCGTTCGATCAGTTCACCATCCAGCAACTGGCGGGAGACCTCCTCCCCGAAGCGGCTTCGCCGGAACAAACCATCTCGCAGCGCATCGCGAGCGGGTTCAATCGCAACCACATGATCAACTTCGAGGGAGGAGCGATCCCCGCCGAGTATCACAACGCGTACATCGTCGATCGCGTCAGCACGACCTCGACAGTGTGGCTCGGTCTGTCGGTCGCCTGTGCCCAATGTCACGACCACAAGTACGACCCGATCACGCAACGCGACTTCTATTCGCTCTACGCCTTCTTCCATAACGTCCCCGAGAACGGTCTCGACGGCTCGAAAGGGAACGCGGCTCCACTGTTGAAGACGCCATCGCTCGAACAGCAATCCAAACTGAACGAACTCCGTGCGGGGATCGCCTCGCTGGAGAAGCAGCTCGCCGCGACGGGGCCGGAACTTGTCGAAGCACAACGCCAATGGGAGACGGCTGCGAAGTCCGAGCAACCCGTCGCTTGGACGACACTCAAGCCCGAGTCGCTCCGTGCGGCAGGCGGTTCGAGGTTGAAGCAACTTGAAGACGGCACGATCACCGCAACGGGAGAGAACCCCGCGGCCGAGACCTACACGATCATGGCGTCCGTCGAGGGGACGATCACGGCGGTGAGACTCGAAGTCCTGCCAGATGACTCGCTTGCGGGCAAAGGTCCGGGGCGGAGCATCAACGGCAACTTCGTCATGACGAACGTCACGGTTGGGCTCGGCCCGAGCGATGACCGACGGAAGCCGCGTCCGCAGAAGATCGAACGAGCGTCGGCCGACTTCAGCCAAGAGACGTATCCGATTGCACACGTCCTCGACACGAACGACCGCACGGGTTGGGCCATTCATCCTGAAGTCGGTAAGCCGCATCACGCGATCTTCGAGTTGGCCGAGCCGATCCGGCTGCGAGGCGAACCCGCGCCACTCACGATCACGCTGGCCTTCAACTCGACGTTCGCTCAGCACCAGCTGGGCCGCTTCCGAGTGTCGATCACGTCGGCCGCGAACCCGCACGACAAACCCAAGCTGCCCGAGAACATCACCACGGCCGTCAACGCGACCGACCGGACGGAAGCACAGCAACAAGAGTTGGCCAAATACTTCCGCGAAGAGGTGCAGGGCAAGAAGCTCAGTGAAACGATTGCGGCTCGAAAGAAGGATGCCGATGAGTTCGAGCGGACGATCCCGACGACGATGGTCATGCAGGAGATGGCCACTCCGCGCGACACCTTCATCCTGATGCGCGGTCAGTACGACAAAAAGGGTGACAAAGTGACCGCCGCCACGCCGTCGTTCCTCCCGCCGCTCGCCGAAGGTCTCCCCGCCAATCGGCTCGGCCTCGCGAAGTGGCTCGTGGACCAACGCCATCCGTTGACGAGTCGCGTCCTCGTCAATCGTTACTGGCAAATGTTTTTTGGTTTGGGCCTCGTCAAGACGAGCGAAGACTTCGGCTCACAAGGCGAACAGCCGAGTCATGCCGAGTTGCTCGATTGGTTGGCGGTCGAGTTCCGGGGCGAGCCGAGAACGGAGAGTCCAGAAACAAGAGCCAAACCCGATTCTGGTTCGGCGTCTTCCTCTGGCTCTCAACCCTCTTGGGATACCAAGCACCTGATCCGCCTCCTCGTGACCTCGGCCACGTACCAGCAAGCGTCTCGCGTGACACCCGATCTTCGCGGGCGCGATCCTGAAAACCGACTGCTCGCACGCGGCGGTCGCTTCCGCTTGCAGGCCGAATTCGTGCGCGATCAGGCTCTCGCGATCAGCGGCCTGCTCGACCCGCGCATTGGTGGCGCGAGTGTCTCGCCGTACCAACCGGTTGGCATTTGGGAGGAACTCGCGTCACGCCAGGACGGCTATCAATGGACGGCTCAGTCGTACAAGCAAAGTACCGGCGCGGACCTCTATCGCCGCACGATGTACACGTTTTGGAAACGGACCGCGCCGCCGCCCACGCTCGCCACGTTCGATGCTCCCGACCGTGAGACCTGCACCGTCCGACGCGCTCGCACCAACACGCCGCTTCAAGCGCTGATCCTGCTCAACGACCCGACCTACGTCGAAGCGTCTCGCAAGTTCGCTGAACGCATCCTGCAAGAGGGCGGAACGTCGCTCGATGACCGCCTGACGTTCGCCTTCCGCCACGTCGTCGCCCGCCCACCGTCACCGCGCGAACGGACGTTGCTCAAGCAACTCGTGACCGAACAACTGGCCGACTACTCAGCACACGGCGACAAAGCGGAAGCTCTGCTGAAGGTCGGTGAGTCCCCGCGCGAGACGAAACTCAACCCGAATGAACTCGCCGCCTGGACCATCTGCGCCAGCACGCTGCTCAACCTAGATGAGTCACTCACGCGGAACTGACGACGAATTGAGCGGGTTGAGTGAGAGGGCTAAAGACAAACGGGCCGCGCGAATTGAGGGGAGCGCGAATGAAGACCAAGGATCCGTGCATCAAACACTGTGAACTGAGTGGGTGCCACGGTCATGGAGTCTTCGACGTGGCCGTGAGGCGATGGACACACTTTGGCCACTCGCACGGCCACGTCGAAGACTCCGTGACCGTGGCACCCACAACTGAGATTCGGAGCCAGAAACTAATCCGCCAGCTCCGTTGGCGAAGACAACCGCAAAGACTGAAAAGAGCGTTCTTCATGCTTCATTCGCGCTCTCCTCAATTCGCGCGACATCCCGACCCGCTTCTCTGTACCACTGCCCGACTTCGATGAGATTGAGACTTCCACTTTACGGCCATGCGACCAATGCCAATCCCTGCTGAACCTCATTCGTCCCACCACGCTCTCACCGAGGAACCACTCTCCGCAGCGCGTTGGCGCGGCGTGTTCCACGTTTTGCGTCCGTTCCTCGCGCTGGTCACGGTGATGATGTTGTTCTGTGTCGCGGACCAAGCGATCAACGGTGACAAGGCGACGTTTCACACGGCTCGCAGCATGAGAACCGTCGCGGCGCAGACGGCTACGGTGGCGGTCGCGGCCCTCGGGATGACGGTCATCATCATCGCGGGGGGAATCGACTTGTCGGTCGGAATGGCCATCGCACTCTGCGCGACGGTGCTGGCGTGGAGTCTGAAGGAAGATGTCGCACTGCTGCTGGTTCACGGAGACAACGTGGCCGGAGCGACGCAACGGTTGAAGTCGGCTCAAACAGAGTTGGGGCGTTCGCCCACAGACGTTGATTTGCAGAGCGTGGTCGAACGTCGAACAGGTCATCTCGAACGAGTGCAGTTGGCGTCGAGAACGTGGACCCCGTGGACACCGTGGCTGGCGCTGCTGCTGACGCTCGGCTGCGGCTCGATGTGCGGACTGCTGAACGGCGCGCTGGTCAGTTATCTCGGACTGGTGCCGTTCATCGTGACGCTCGGCACGATGCAGGTGTACCTCGGGATCGCGAAGAAGGTGGCGGCCGAGACGACCGTTCGGCCCGACACCGCCACGCAGGTTCCCGCGTGGTTCGGCGATCTGCTCAGCGTGCGGCCTCAGGCGTTGTGGCTCGGTCTGCCGAGCGGCGTCTGGTTCACGCTGGTTCTCGCAGGACTGCTCGCTGCCGTGCTGCATTACACGGTCTTCGGTCGGTACGTGTTTGCTCTTGGCTCGAACGAAGCGACCGCGCGGCTGTGTGGCATCAACGTGCGTTGGAACAAGATCGCAGTCTATGCGCTGAGCGGCGTGTTCGTCGGGATCGCCGGTCTGTTTCAGTTCTCGCGCCTGACCGTCGGCAACCCGACTTCCGGAGCCGGTCTGGAATTGAAGGTGATCGCGTCGGTCGTCATCGGCGGCGGCAGCTTGAGTGGTGGGCGAGGCTCCGTCCTCGGGACGCTCACCGGCGCGCTCATCATGTCGGTCATCACGAGCGGCTGCACGGCCCTCGGTCTGACGAACCCGATCCAAGACCTGATCCTCGGTATCATCATCGTCGCCGCCGTGACGCTGGATCAGTTGCGACAACGCAAGCAGGCCGTGTAGAAATGGCACAAAATAACTTCCCGTGAGCGGCTGGGCGCTAGCCGCCGGTTCTTTGCTTGGAAACACAGCTCCGTTTACCGGCGGCTAGCGCCTGGTCGCTCAAAGTGAGTGCCATTGGGCTAGCGCCTTGCCGCTCACTCACCGAATCACAGTCACACCGGGAAGTTAATTCGAGCCAGTTCCTTACGCCCGTTGTGCCGTTTCACCTATGGTCAAACGAGGCAAAGAAGCAAGGCCGTCCCGCACGTTGAGAAGTCCCTTTTCATGGAAGCCCGTCTGAATGGATGTCATTTACCGTTACGATCCGTTTGCTCCGATCACAGCGCGACAGATTCCGGATGCCAAGGCGGCGTTGAACTCGCTTGTTGAGGGAAACGATCGGTTCAGACAACTCGTGCATCGTATGCAGGAGCGGACGCTCGGGGGCGATGCCGGTGAGCCGATTGTGATTCCGATCAGCCCCATGACTTCGGGGTTGCCGCTGTTTCCGGGAGCCATGCCGACGCAGGCTCCGTTCGCGGTGGTGCTCGGTTGTTCGGATGCGCGGGTGCCGACCGAGGCGGTGTTCGATCAGTCGTTCAATGACCTGTTCGTGCTACGCATCGCGGGGAATGTGCTCGGGTCGGAGTGCCTCGGCTCGCTGCACTATGCGTTGGCGCATCTGAAGGACAGCTTGAAGCTGATCGTGGTCCTGGGGCACTCGAAGTGCGGGGCGGTGACGGCGGCGGTGGATACTCACCTGTCGCCCGATGCCTACGTGAACACTGCCAGCACGTTTGCCCTGAGATCGCTGGTCGATCAAATCCAGATCGCCGTCCGCGGGTCCTCGCAGGCGTTGGAAAAGTACGTGGGGGCCGCGTTGCCGAATCAGACGATGTACCGTTCGGTGCTGGTCGGGATCACGGCCTACGTGAACGCGGCGGTCTCGGCGTTTGAGTTGCAACGCGAACTGAAGCTGCGTTCGGCAGACGGTCCAAAGGTGGTGTTTGGTATTTACGATTTCGAGTCGCTCCGCGTGCAGAGCAGCCCGGATCTCACTCCCGAAACGCCTCGCCTCCGGCCCGCCCCCCGTAACGCGGAAGAACTCGCTCAATACGCCACCGAAGTCGTCGAGGCTTTGATGTCGCTGGGAGACGACGAGCTCGAGGCGGGTTACACGCTGACCATGCGCGCCTGACACAAGTCGAGCGGCGAGGTGGCTCAGCTTGCTTCAAGCTGGGTGCGCAGCACAAGAAACCCCTGTACGCACGTGGAACGAGAATGAGCGTTTCACGTTCACAGAACGTCAACCCAAAGTTTCTTGTGCTGACGCGAAACATTGATCGCACGCACGTCGTTGGCGTAGCGGCTAAGCGTGGCGACGAACGACAGAAGGGGTGTCTCGTGTCCGACCTTAGTTGTTCCCGAACGCCGGCTCTTCACGATCGGGCATTCCAATCACACGGATGAGCATTTTCTCGGGCTGTTGCGTCAGCACGAGATCGACGTCTTGGTCGATGTCCGGACTCAGCCCTATTCGCAGTTCAACCGTGCGGCGTGGGCGAGGCCACCTGCGTTCGCTTCTGCACGCCGGTAGAACGTGGCCAGCTAAACAGAAACCCCACCCCCCAAACAATGACCACCGCCAATTGGATTGACCTCATCAAATGACGCTGTTGAAAATATTTGTTCCGGAGAATGCGTACCATCACGTGTTTGAGCCTCTACCTAGAGGGGTCAAGCTTATTACCGCCCCGGAACCGGATGTGGAACTCGCTGTCTTTGGCATGCATCACGTACCCAAACTGCGAGCGTTTATTGATTCCCTGCCGCGGCTGCAAGCTGTGCAGTCGCTGAATGCAGGAGTGGATTGGTTGCTTCCAGAATTGCCAGAGAGTGTGGCAGTTTACAACGCGAGCGGAGTGCACGATGCCGCCGTTTCAGAGTGGGTGGTGGCGGTGTTGTTGGCAATGCGCCGGCGTCTGCCGGACATGTTGGAACTCCAGCGGCGTGGTGAGTGGGACGTGAACTTGAATGATGTCACAGCCACGGGCCCATCGTCCGTCGGGCCCGTCGATACGTTCGAGGGGGGCACTGTGTTGATTCTTGGATATGGTTCGATTGGGCGAGCAGTCGCTTCTCGGCTTGCGCCTTTCGGCATTCGCGTCGTTGGAATTGCTCGTCATCAGCGGCCGGACGCCGAGACGATGGAAGCCCTGCCCAAACACTTGGCCGAGGCGGACGCCGTGGTCCTGCTGCTTCCACTTACTGCGGAGACCGAGCATATCGTCGATGCCGATTTTCTCGCGAGAATGAAACCCGGTTCGATCCTCGTGAACGCGTCGCGCGGCCGGTTGGTTGATACCGCGGCACTGCTGGCGGCGCTCCACCAGCGACGAATCCGGGCGGCTCTGGACGTGACCGACCCCGAACCGCTTCCACTCGGTCATCCTCTTTGGCAGGCGCCCAACCTTATGATCACACCCCACGTGGCTGGGGCGGTAATGAGTTGGCGGCTGCGCGCTTATCGTTTGGCCAGCGAGCAGTTGCGATGTTATGTCGCGGGCACGCCGCTGCGGAACTTGGTTTCGAGGCAGGTAAAAAATGCATTACACGGGAACGACATCGAATGAGTCCTCAAGAACAAACCTTTGTGAAACATCCACTGGCGGCTTTCTCTGACGCGCTGGATGCGGGCAGCATACGCATCGTTGATCTCACGCACGCGCTGTCGCCCGCTTTTCCAACCTTGGCGTTGCCTCCGCAGTTTGGTCAGGTCTGGCCTTTCAAGCTGGAGAACATTTCCAGATATGACCAAGCTGGACCGGGTTGGTATTGGAATAACTTTTCGTGCGGCGAGCACACAGGCACCCACTTCGACGCGCCTGCTCACTGGATCACAGGCAAGGACCACCCCAGCAACACCGTGGACACAATCGAGTGCAAGAGCTTTGTTGCCCCGGCGGCAGTGGTGGATGCCAGCGGCGAGGTGGCAGCCAATCCGGATTGGCTATTGACCGTCGAGTTCCTCGAAGAATGGGAAGCCAGGAATGGGCGAATTCAAGCCGGAGCATGGCTTGTGTTCCGTACCGACTGGTCCAAACGCATCAGCGACCCGTCTTCCTTCCTAAACTTGCAGGAAGATGGAGCCCATACTCCGGGGCCGACGCAAGCTGCGGTGGAATGGCTGATCCACAATCGTAATATTCATGGTTTTGCTGTGGAGACGATCAACACGGACGCGGGGCAGTCTTATCAGTGGCCGGTTCCATATCCCTGTCATACCCTGATGCACGGCGCCAACCGGTATGGTCTACAATGCCTGAAGAATCTGGACCAATTGCCCCCGACCGGCACCTTGATTTTTTCGGCACCTCTGAAGATCGAGGGAGGTTCAGGAAGTCCTCTGCGGGTGCTCGCACTTGTGCCGAACTGAGCAGCATGATTCACACTGACTCGCCGCAGAGTCTTAAGTCCTCAGCACCGGCGATCAGCTGGGCGCTACATTTTCTGACCACCGGTGCTGGCAACTCCGTCGCCGGTTCATATACATAAGTCGTTTTATCGCCGGTTCTACGCAGCCTGCCGCAAGGGAAATCGCAGCAATGCCAGAAGAATATAATGATATTACCCGTCGTTCCGCACTTAAGCGTGCCGCAGTCGGCGGTGTTGGTCTCGTAGCTGGCGGATCAATTCTTGTGGGTAGTGGAAGCGATACGGCAAGCGGTGCAGTCGAACGAGTCGAAGCAACGGATGAATGGTTTTCGCAGCGTGCTTATTGCCTCAGCGGCAACAAGGTGCTGAGGACGAGTAAGGGCAGTGCTCTTTTCACAACAACCTACGCTCGCCAGATTTATCGTCCTCGATCGGCCCAAGAGATTGCCGACCTGATCAAATCATCATCATCGACAATTCCAATTGCCTGCGTCTGTGGTGGTCACGAATCTTCAAACGCGGCCATGTTTGCCAGCAGCGAAGCCATCGTTTTGGATTTGGTGCATCTGAAATCGATCGAGTTTCATCGGGACAATGAAAGCGCGCTGGTCACGGTGGGTGCTGGTGTCGTCTTTCGTGAACTGGTGGAAGCCGTCAAAGCTCGTCAAGGCGCCTTGCCGGTGGGAACGGGGCCGGGTGTTGGTGTGGTTGGCTACATCGTCAACGGGGGATTGAGTGGCTACTTTTCGCGACGGCTGGGATTGTTAGGACAGCGAGTGGTCAAGTTGACGATGGTGTCAGCGTCGGGCGACATCCACGAACTCACTCCTGAGGATGAGCTTTTCACTGCCATGATGGGAGCCGGTAGTGCGTTGGGCATTGTTGTCGATGTGACGATTCGTATGGAACATGAGAGCATCCTCCAGAGCGCAGAGCAAAGAGTTGTCACTTTCGAAACACGAGAACAGGCGGTGGAGTTTTCAAGAGGTGTGCTCCGTATTCAGAGAGATCACGTACTTACCAACGAATCCGTCTCAATGGAGTTGGTGGTGACGGGGACGAAAGCTCTGGTCGCGACGGTTATCTTTTACGATTCCTTTCAAGGAAGCACCGCGGAGTTCGTCAAGCCTCTGGAGAATCTCGCTGCCAACTTAAAACTTCCGATCGTCATGAAATCCCACTGGACCTCTTGGTACGAGGCGGCGGCCGCCTTGTGGCCTGTCATCGCCGGAATAAAGGGCAATCCGCTTGCAATGCTTCAACACTGCATGGGAACCAGAGGTATACCGGATGACAAAATAATTGACTTTATCTGCGACACGGTGGTTGCCCAAGCTCCGCTGGACGAGGCTGAGTTTTCGATCGTGGAAATTCGGACGCTGGGAGGCGCGGCTCTGTCGAAGGCAAAGGTTCCCAGTGGAAATTGTCATCACCAGTTCTTTGTCGATCTCATCACCCTTTACGACGCCAAGCACAAGTCCGTCGATGAGCGACAGGTCATTGCCGATCTCACCAAGCGGCTCGTTGACAAGGCGCGAGACGTAGACGGCTTGTCAGTCGACTTTAGCGGGACGCATTCGCAGCCCGACGATGTGGGCTCATCTGCCTCAGCGTCCATGATCTTTGGGACGGAGGCCATGGCGGAAGCAATCAAGGCACTTAAGAAGAAGGTCGATCCAAACAATCGCTTCAGATTCCACCCGTTCGCGAAACTCCTCTGATTCCCTCGCAGCCCGTGGTGAAAGGCCGTTGTCAGAGTTCGAGTCGGCGATGGACCGGCAACTCAGGCGAGGGTCGCTGCCGGTCGTGTCCAGTGGATCGCTTCCGGTCGAGGCCGCAGGAATGTTGTTGCGGCGGACCAACAGCGCCAGTCGGCGCGAGAGAGGGCCGCGGACTCCAACGGCCGACGAGACTGGTCCACCAACCCCGCACTCCCCTCGGCTGCGTAACGCGACAGCCACTTGTAACCCGTCTTCCGGCTCACCCCGAACCGACGGCACAACTCGCTGACGTTGACGCCCTCCGCCGAAGCCAACACCACAAACTCCAATCGCTGAGACATCGTAGTCACATCTTTCCAAGCCATGATCGACCTCCTTCCAGAGGCCCGTCAGCATGACCGAAATGTGCGACCCATGTCCCCGAACGACTGTGACCCTTGTCCCTGGTCTAAAGAGAAGCAAGCCGGGCCATCCTTCTCTCATTGGTTGGTCCCGGACGTTTTTGGGGGGCGGGCGGCTTCCGTTTGTGGTCCGGAACTGTTTTTGGCGGGCAGACGGGACTCGTTTGTCGTTCCCGAACGTTTTTGTGGGGCAAACGGCTTCCGTTTGGGGGACGAGAACGTTTTTGGTGGGCAAACGGGAATCGTTTGCGGTTCCCGAACGTTTTTGGCGGGCAAACGGCTCTCGTTTGGAGGCCGAAAACGTTTTTTCTCGACGGACGATATTGATATGTAAGGAGTTGCGGAAACGATTCGTTTTGATACGCTGTTCTCCCGCTCGGGGAAATCTCCTCGCGAGCCAAGACTTCCGAAGTCTGCGAGACTTCGGAAGTCTGTTCCCGTTCAAGGTCTCTTCCCCCCCTTTCAGGAGCGCGTCATGGCCCAGAATACGATTCCCACCAAGCTGAGTGAGTTGTTTTCGTTTGCCGATCAGATTGCGGACGGGTTGGGGCTGTTGGGTGTCGCGTTGGGAATGGTTCACAACAGCGAGGCGCTGGTGCGGGCGGACCTGTTGGCGGCGGAGACGGCGTATGACCTGTACCTCCAGGTTCGGGCGGCGAAGCTGGGTCTGACGGCGGCTCAGGGGGCGGCCGATGCCAACGGGAGGACGTATCTCGCGACGGCTCGCAACGTGATCGCGTCGTTCCTCGGCAGCGAGTGGACTCAGGTCTGGGAGCCGACCGGGTTCCCAAACCAATCGACGGCGCTCCCCTCAACCATCGCCGAACGGCAGACACTGCTCAATTCGCTGAAGCTGTACTTTACGGCGAACCCGACTCAGGAAGTCGCGGCCCTGAACGTGACGGCCGCGCGCGCGAACACGCTGTTCAACGCCCTGTCGGATGCTCGCAGCGCAGTCAATACGGGACTGGTGCTGATCGGCCAGAAAATGGCCGTCCGCCAGACGACCGAACCGGCGCTGCGGAAGCGGCTCAGCGACACGATCGCGGAACTGGCGATGAAGCTCAGTCCGCTCGATCCACGCTGGCAGAACTTCGGACTGAACATGCCCGGCGATGTTTCGACCCCCGACGTGCCGGACGCTCCGATCCTGACCAACGCCGGTCCCGGTCGCGTCTTCGCCGATTGGGCCGACGCCGCGCGTGCCCTGCGCTACCACGCCTGGAAGCAGGTCGTCGGCGTCGATGCGGACTTCATCAACGTCATGACAGTCACCGACAGCGAAGCCATGCTGCAAGACCTGCCTACCGGCGCGACGGTCAACGTCCGCATCACCGCCGTGAACGACGCGGGCCAGTCTCAACCCAGCGAGGCCTCGCAGATCGTCGTCGGATAGCAGCCTGTTGAAAAACATCTGTAG